>NZ_DURI01000125.1 GCF_012837295.1 Corynebacterium sp.
GCTTAACAGAGCCGATAGAAGACGAACAACGCGATGATCACGCCGAACGTGATCAGCAGTTCGCCAAGAGTTCCTGCGATGCGGGACACCATGCCCCGACTATGCCCCGCGAACGCAAAAATCCCTCAGCGGGCGCTCACGCGCGGGAGGCGTAGCCCGACAGGTAGTCGGCGTGGATCACCGGCTTCTGCATGCCATCCGGCAGCTCCGCGGTGGTGCGGCCGACCATGCGGGAGAGCTCCTCGGAGTCGTAGGCGACCTCGCCGCGGCCGACGATCTCGCCGTTCGGGCCGACGATGTCCACGATGTCGCCCGTCGAGAACTCACCGTCGATGCTGGTCAGGCCGACCGGCAGCAACGAGCGCCGGTGCTCGGTGACCGCCCGCACGGCACCGGCGTCCAGGCGCAGCACGCCCGTGGCGTCGGCGGCGTAGAGAACCCAGAACTGCCACGCGGACAGGCGGTCCTCCTTCGGCGCGAAGGCGGTGCCCACGTCGGCCTGGTCGAGGGCCGCGTCGATGTTCTCCGTTGACGTCAGCAGCACCGGCACCCCGCCGCGCGAGGCCAGGCGGGCCGCCGAGACCTTCGACGCCATGCCTCCGGTGCCCAGCTTGCCGCCGTCGCCGGCGATGACGCCCTTGAGGTCGTTGCCGCTCCACACCTCCGGCACGAAATTCGCGCCGGGTTCGGAGGGGTTGCGGTCGTAGAGGCCGTCGACGTCGGAAAGCAAAACGAGCGCATCACAGAACGCCAGGTGCGACACCAGCGCCGCCAGGCGGTCGTTGTCGCCGAAACGCATCTCCGACGTGGCCACCGTGTCATTCTCGTTGACGATCGGGATGGCGTGAAGCTGGCGCAGGCGGTCGATGGTGCGCTGGGCGTTGCGGGCGCGCGGGCGGTCGCCGGCGTCGGCCGACGTCAGCAGCACCTGCCCGGTGGTCCGGCCGAAACGGGCGAACGAGCGCGACCACTCCTGGGCCAGGCGCACCTGGCCGACGGCCGCGGCCGCCTGCTTGGTCGCCAGGTCGGTCGGGCGGGTCGACAGGCCCAGCGGGCCCATGCCCGAGGCCACGGCACCGGAGGACACCAGGATTAGGTCGCTGCCCTTGGACATGCGCTTTTCCAGCGCTTCGGCGATCTCGTCGATCTTGGCCGGGTCCGTGCGGCCATCGGGGCCGGTCAGCGAGGACGAACCGATCTTCACCACGATCCTCTTCGCATCGCGGATGCTGTCGCGGGTGGAGCTGGAGTAAGGCGGGTTCATGGGCCCTTTCGTTTCGTCGTGATCGGGGGCTTGCGGGTGGTGGTTGGTCGTTCGAGATCGGCGGCCGGCCGGCCGCGATCTACTGGTAGCGGTCGCGCGTGGCCTGCTCGCCGTCGCCGTAGTCGAACTCGTCGATGAGGCCGCGGCGGGCCTGCGAAGCGCGCTTGCGCTCGTCGGCGGAGACGCGGTCGGTGGTCTCCAGGCGCTGGTCGGTGCCGCGGCCGGAGGGGACGAAATCGTCGACGCCGGCGGCGGTCTGCGGGTGCCACTCGAAGGTGATGTCGCCGATGGTCACGGGGCAACCCGGCACCGCACCGGCCTTGGCCAGCGCGTCTTCCACGCCGAGCTTGGCCAGGCGGTCGCCGAGGAAGCCGACGGCCTCGTCGTTCTCGAAGTCCGTCTGCAGGATCCAGCGGCGCGGCTTGCGGCCGAGCACGATGAAACCGTCCGGATCCTCCGGATCGCGCTCGATCTCGAAGTCCTGGGTGCGGCCGCGGCGGCCCACGGCCTTCGGCACGATGACGGCCGGCTTCTCTTCCTTCTTCGCCGGGTTCTCCTTGCGGTACTTCGCCACGGCCTCGGACAGGCCGTAGGTCAGCTCCTTCAGGCCGTCGCGGGTGGCGGTGGAGATGCCGTAGATCGGCCAGCCGAACTCCTCGAGCTCCTCGCGCATGAACTCGGCCATCTCCTTGGCCTCCGGCACGTCGAGCTTGTTCAGCACGATCACGCGCGGGCGTTCGGCAAGGTCGCCCAGGCCCACGTCGCCGGCGAGCTCGGACTGGTAGTTGGCCAGCTCGTGCTCCAGCGCCTTGATGTCGTCGACGGGGTTGCGGTCGGACTCGTACGTCGCGCAGTCGACCACGTGCGCCAGGACGGCGCAGCGCTCGATGTGGCGCAGGAAGTCCAGGCCCAGGCCGCGGCCCTCGGAGGCGCCGGGGATCAGGCCCGGCACGTCGGCGATGGTGAAGGACTCGTGACCGACGTTGACCACGCCCAGGTTCGGCTGCAGCGTGGTGAACGGGTAGTCGCCGATCTTCGGCTTGGCCGCCGACAGCGCGGAGACCAGCGAGGACTTGCCCGCGGACGGGAAGCCGACCAGGCCGACGTCGGCCATCGACTTCAGCTCGAGGACCAGGTCCTTCTCCTCGCCCGGCTCGCCGAGAAGGGCGAAGCCGGGGGCCTTGCGGGCGCGCGACGCCAGCGCCGCGTTGCCCAGGCCGCCGTAACCGCCCTCGGCGGCGACGAAGCGGGTGCCCTTGCCGGTGAGGTCCGCGAGAACCTCGCCGTCGGTGGTCATGACGACCGTGCCCTCGGGCACCTCCAGCACCAGGTCCTGGCCGCGGGCGCCGTTGCGGTGATCGCCGGCGCCGGGGCGGCCCTTCTCGGCCTTGATGTGCGGGTGGAAGTGGAAGTCCATCAGCGTGTGCACCTGGGGCGACACTTCGAGCACGATGTCGCCGCCGTGCCCGCCGTTGCCGCCGTCGGGTCCGCCGAGGGGCTTGAACTTTTCGCGCAGGACGGAACTGCAGCCGTGGCCGCCGTCGCCCGCCTGCAGGTGCAGGACGACGCGATCGATGAACCGTGACATGGGGCCTCATTCCTCGGGGTGCTGGGGACGGGGGCCGGGTTGGGTCGGGCTCGTTTCCGGCTGTTTCCGGAGCCAACGCGTCGCCGATTCCGGGCACGCGAAAGCCGGGTCCGACTGATCGGACCCCCGCATAGCCCTCGATTGTCGCACAATCCCACGCCCAACCCGAATGATCCGGGGTGGATCGTGAGAAGTTCAGCGTCCCCCGTGACCTGCGATGCAGATCACTTCGGCGTCGCAAGTACCCCGTCTACCTTGCTTTACGACGCCGACGTGACCGCCTTCCGCCCCGGGAACATCACCCGGCCTTGATCCCCTTGACGTCGACCACCTCTTTCGGATCCTCCCCGGTGCCGTCGCCGAGCTGTCCCGAGAAGTTGCTTCCGACGGCCTTGATGGTGCCGTCGGAGGTCACCATGAGCAGGTGCGCCGCACCCGCCGCGATCTCCACGACGTCCGCCGCACCCTCCACCGGCCGCGGGACGTGCCACTGGTCGGTACCCACCATCGTGGCCACGCCGCGGCCCCACTCGACCACGGTGCCGTCGTCAAGCAAAGCGACCATGCCGGACTCGCCCGCCAGGGCCGTGGCCCCGGTGACCCCCTCGACCTTCATGGGGACGGCCACGAACTCGGCCGTGTCACCGGCGACCGGCTGCCCCGATTCGCCCTTTCCGTTTTCGCCCCAGCACCAGACGTCGCCGGTGCCCTCCTCGATGATGCAGGCCTGGGAACCGAGCCACGACGCGGAATGGATGGCCGACGCGGCCGGCAGACCCTCGATCTTCATCGGCGGGAACACCTTGTCCTCGGTCGCACCCGGAATGCCGCCGTCGCCGGCCTCGCCCCAGGCCCACACCGCCCCGTCCGCGTCGAGGGCGTAGACGGTCGACCCGACCGGCGCGAGCTCGACGATGTCGGGGAGGCCGTCGATGGCGACGACCTCGCCCACCTCGAACTGCCGGTCCTGCGGCCCGAGGTGGCTGAAGTAGTTGTTGCCCTGGCACGACACCTTCCCGTCGCGGAGGCCGCAGGACGTGAAGTAGCCGGGCCGGAATTCGTCGGCGGTGAAGCCCTCGATGAGCACCGGCGTCGCCGATTTCGCCCCGTTCCAGTAGCTCAGGGAGTCACCCCAACAATGGGGCGTGCCGTCGGAGTCCACGGCACAGGCGTTGCCCGCGTTGGCGTAGATGGACGTGATGCCGGACAGCCCCTCGATCTTCGTGGGTTCGAGGAAATCCGTGTCCGTCTCCTCGACGCCCAGATGCAGGTAGCCGTTGTCGCCCCAGCAGTAGACCTCGCCCCCGGACACCGCGCAGGAAGCGAAATTGCCCGCGGCGATGTGGCTCGGTTCGTGGTCGCCGCCCGTGAACAGCTTGAAGGCGCCGAACGCCACCGCGGCGACGAGGACCAGCGCCGCGAGCACCGCCCCGCCGATGATCAGGCCCTTCTTCGAACCCGACTTGGCCCCGGTCGGAGGGATCGTCGACGACGATGACGCACCCGGCGCTGCTTGCCGCGGGGGCTGCTGCAGTTGCGGGGATTGCTGCGGTTGCGGCTGCCAATCCCGTGGTCCGGGCTGGTTCGGCGGTTGCCAGGGCTGCTGTTGGTTCCCCCAACCCTGCGGCCCGGGATGGTTCGGCTGGTTCGGTTGGTTGGGCTGGTTGGGCGGGTACGGGCCCCGTGGATCGTTCATCGTCTCCATCTCCCTGCTGGCGGAGCGCACTCGGGGGCTCCGGTGATGGCCCGCCGTCGGCGAAGGGATCCGACCAATGGGCCGCTTATCACCAACCCTAGATCTCCGCAGGTCACGATATATTTTTCAGCCCCTTGCCGGTTAGCCCGGATGGGTACGCGTGGGTGGCGGGAAGCGTTCGAACATCGGAATCCGGGGGCCGTGCTTTAGTGGGGGCATGCCGCAAAGCCGCAATGCCGCACAGTCAGAGCCGATGCACCCCGACGATTCCGCTCACGCGCCCGCAACTCGCGAAGAGGCCGACGAGCTGTTGCAGGGCCTGGCGGGGCCGGGGACGTCGCTGCGCGATGACCAGTGGCGGGCCATCGACGGCTTGGTCAACCGGCGCGAGCGGATGCTGGTGGTGCAGCGCACCGGCTGGGGCAAGTCGGCGGTGTACTTCATCGCCGCGAAGCTGCTGCGGCGTCGCGGGCGCGGGGCCAGCGTGATCATCTCCCCGCTGTTGGCGCTGATGCGCAACCAGGTCGCGGCGGCGCGGCGGGCGGGCATCGAGGCCGAGACGGTCAACAGCGCAAATATGACGGAGTGGGGCGACATCCAGCGGCGCGTGGCCGCCGGGCAGGTCGACGTGCTGCTGGTCTCTCCGGAGCGGCTGAACAATCCGCAGTTCCGCGACGACGTCCTGCCGTCGCTGGCGCGGGCGGCGGGCATGGTCGTGGTGGATGAGGCGCATTGCATTTCCGACTGGGGCCACGATTTCCGCCCCGATTACCGGCGCATCCGCGATCTGCTCGCGGGGTTGGGCACGGGGGTTCCGGTGCTGGCGACGACGGCGACGGCGAACGACCGCGTCGTCGAGGACGTGCGGTCGCAGCTCGGTGACGGCACCGGCGTGCTGCGGGGCGGCCTGGATCGGGAGTCGCTGCGGCTCAATGTGGTGCGGCTGCGCGATACGACGAAGCGGCC
>NZ_DURI01000126.1 GCF_012837295.1 Corynebacterium sp.
ACCACCGGCGGCACCACCGTCGTCTTGCCCGTGCCCGGCGGCGCCTGCACCACCGCGACCAGGCCCTCGAGGGCCCGGGCGAGTTCGCCGGCGGACGCGGTGAACGGCAACCCCGCGCCGATGGCGGAAACGTCGAAAACGGGGGATTCCGTCGAAGGCTGGCCGGTCATGGCGTCCAGCATGCCAGCCCGGCCCGCGCCCAGGCCCGCGGGGCGACCCGCGCCCGGTGGCCCACCGGCCCCCGCATCGGGTGACCCACCGGCCCCCCGCATCGGGGCCGCAGCCGGGCATGTCGTTCACCGGCAAACGTAGTATCGGAGGGCGATGGACATCATCGACTGTCACTTCCACATCATCGGGGCGCGCGACCTGCAGCCGGACAAGGCATTCGCGCCGCCCCCGTTCACCGTGGACAGGTACCTGCAGCTGACCGACCGCATGGCCGACGTCGACCGTTGGTCGCGCGTGGTCGGAGGCGTCGTCGTCGGTGGATCGTCGCAAACCCGCGAGGAAACGCTGGTCGAGGCGCTGGAGGAACTCGAGCTGGAGGCCCGCTCGCGCGGTTTCGCCCGCGAGGAGGGGCGCAACTTCGTCGGCGTCATCACCGGCACGACGGACCTCGGCGCGGACCGCGTGCTGGAGCTCGACGCCAAGGGCATCCGCGGCATCCGCTTCAACCTGTTCAAGGGTCAGGAGATCGCCGTCGGCGACCTGGAGAACCTCGCCCGCAAGGTCCACGACCTCGTCGGGTGGACCACCGAGGTGTACTTCGACGTCTCCTCCCGCCCCGAGGTCGCCGAACTGCTGCCCGAATTGCCGGCGGTGGCGATCGACCACCTGGGCATGTCGGAGCAGGGCATCGACCGGGTGACGGAACTGGCGGCGGAGGGCGTGCGCGTGAAGGCCACCGGCTTCGGACGCCTCGATTTCCCCGTCGCCGACGCCCTCGAGCGCATCCACGCCGCGAATCCTCGGGCGCTGATGTTCGGCACGGACCTGCCGGGCACCCATGCGGCGCGGCGCTTCGACCGCAGCGACGTCGACGTCATCCTCGACGTCCTCGGCGAGTGGGAGATGCCACGCGTCATGCGCGACAACGCGCTGGCGTTCCACAAGTTCGACTGAGTCGGCGCCCCGCCGCCCGGCTTGCGCCGATGGGCCGGTGCCAATGCGCCGGAGTAGAGTGCCGTCCATGCGTGATTTGAGTCGTTTCGCCTGGTTGTCGGTGGCGGCGGCGATCGTGACGATCGTCATGAAGTTCTCCGGCTACCTGGTCACCGGGTCCGTCGGTTTGCTTTCCGACGCCGCCGAATCGCTGGTGAACCTCGTTGCGGCGGTGGTCGCCGTGGTGGTGCTTAAGGTCATCGCCAAGCCCGCGGACCGCGACCACGAGTTCGGCCATTCCAAGGCCGAGTACTTTTCCGCGGGGCTCGAGGGGGCGATGATCCTCGTCGCCTCCGGTTTCATCATCGCCGCATCCATCGGGCGGTTGATGAACCCGCAGCCCATCGACCAGATCGGCCTGGGCCTGGTGCTGTCGGTCGCGGCGTCGGTGGTCAACCTCGTCGTCGCGCTGGTCCTGCTCAAGGCGGGCAAGAAGCACCGGTCCATCACGCTGACAGCCGACGGCAAGCACTTGATGACCGACGTGTGGACGTCCGTCGGCGTCGTCGTCGCCGTGTTCCTGGTGTGGATCACGCAGTGGTGGTGGTTGGACCCGGTGATCGCGCTGGTCGTCGCCCTGAACATTCTGTTCACCGGCTACAAGCTGCTCATGGAGGCCGGCGGCGGCCTGATGGACAAGGCCATGGACGGCCCCGACCGCGCCGACGTCGACCGCATCCTCGGCTCCCACTGCGATCCCGCCCGCAACATCGACGTCCACGAGGTGCGCACCCGCGTCTCCGGCCGACAGGAGTTCATCGAGTTCCACCTCCTCGTGCCCGGAAAATGGTCCATCGAACATGGTCACGACATTCTCCACGCCATGGAAGATGACCTGCGCGACCGCTTTCCCGGCGTGCACATCGCCTCGCATTTGGAGCCCATCGAAGACGAGCGCGCCTACGGCGACGTCGACTTGTAGATCGCGCAGGTTCCTCGTAGCGGGGTTGGGGCCGGGTCCGCCTGCTCCCATACGCGCCAGACGTTTTCAGGGCCGTCTGGCGCGTTTTCCATTTCCGCAGGTCATCGCCGCGGCGGCCGCAGAAGTTGATGGGTTCGTCCCCATCAATTCAATATCGTCCCACTTGCGCGCTCGATCGCGGCGAAATAGGTGCGAAGTTGAAGGAATAGCGCCGAAATTCTTCAACTTCGACCCTATTTCGCCGACTTTTCCGGCCAAATAGGGACGAAATTGAAATGCGCGGCTCGGGCGCGGCTCGGGCGGGGCTCGAGCGGAGCTGAAGTGGGCGTCGACGAACGGGAAGTGCCTCGAGCGGAGGATCGACGAGCGGGCCCCGACCCGACACATGCGGAAAACAGCCGGCACGGGCACGGTGCTCCGGGGAGCGCGGTGGGCGATACGGACGTGGGGCCGTCGTAAAGCAGCCCCGCCAACCCCGAAATTCCCCGAAACCCCTGTGACCACCCTCACGCGACCATAGACTCGGGGCCGACAGACACGGCCACGAAAGACCAGTCACGCGCCCCGCGAACGGGGCGGGGAAGGACGACATGTACCCCGAGACCAGCCCCCAGGAGTCCGCGCCCCGGTCCCGCCGGGACGTGATCATCCCCGCCGCCGACGGCCTGCTCCTGCGCGGAACGGTCTTCCGCCCCCAGGAAAACCCGGGCGAGATCCGCGGGGTCATCACCGTCCACGGCGGCACCGGCGTGCCGGAGGGCTTCTACCACCGCTTCGCCGAATACGTGGCCAACCAGGGCCTCGCCGTGGTGACCTACGCCTACCGCGGCACCGGCCGCTCCGGCATGAAGTCCGACCCCGAAAACGCCGACATCCGCATGTCCGACTGGATCACGCAGGACGTCTGCGGCGTCATCGACTGGGCGCACGAGGAATTCGACGGCGTACCGCACTTCGCCGTCGGCCACGCCGTCGGCGGCCACGGCATCGCGTACGCCGGCCCGGAGGGCACGTTCGACGCCGCCGCGCTGATCAACTGCCGCGGCATGCGCATTTCCAAGGTGCCGTCGCTGGTGGGCAAGATCCGCGCGTTCACCCTGTTCAACATCATCGGCCCGATCTCCGCGACGCTGACCGGCCACATCCCCGCGTCGGGCTGGAAGCTGACGTCCGAGCCGCCGCTGGGCGTCATGCGCCAGTGGGCCGCGTGGGCCCGCAAGAAGGATTACTTCTTCTCCGACGGCGAGTTCGACTTCGACGCCCGTTTCGCGCGCGCGACGCAGCCGTTCCTGTCGATCCGCATCCCGGACGACTACTGGACCGAGGAGTCCTCGGCGGACCTGATCACCGACCGTCTCACCGGTTCCGCCGGCGTGGAGAAGCGCCAGGCGCGCCCCGCGCGCGGCCAGGGCGTCGGCTACGGCGGCTACTTCCGCAAGGGCCACGAGAAGGAGTGGGACGAGCTCATCGCCTGGTTGGAGTCGAAGGTCTAGCTTTTGCTTGACGACGCCCCGCGTCGGGCGCCTTAACCCACCCCGAATGAGCTAACCCACCCGTTGCAGCGGGTGGGTTACGCCATTCGGGGTGGGTTTGCCGTTGGGGCGGGGCGGCGTGCGGTTGGGGTGGGTGTCCCGTTGGGCCGGGGCGCGCGGGGCCTACTCGTCCCACAGTCCGCTGCACCCGCGCCGCCACGACCCGGCGAGGTGCCCGTCGACCATGCCGACCGCCTCCATCAGCGCGTGCGCCGTGGTCGGCCCGACGAACCGGAATCCGCGCTTCTTCAGCGTCTTCGCCAGCGCCGTCGCCTCGGGCGAGGTGGTGGGGACCTCCGCGACGGTGGCCGGCCGCGGCGTCGCCTCCGGCAGGTGCGACCAGATCAGCGCAGGTAGGCCGACGGCGGGCAGGGGGAGGTCGGCCCGTCGCAAAGCATCCCGCACATGGCGCGGCAGGGAGTCCGGCAGGGTCGGCGGGTCCCCGGCCTCGCGGAGCGTGACGACGGCCCGCGCATTCCCGATCGCCGCCGTGATCTTGGCGCGGTTGCGCACGATCCGGGCATCGGCGAGGGCGCGCTCGACGTCGGAGTCGCCCATCGCGGCGACGCGGTCGGGGTCGAAATGGTGGAAGACTTCGCGGAACGCCGGGCGTTTGGCCAGGATCACGTCCCACGACAGGCCCGATTGGAACGCCTCGAGGCTCAGCCGCTCGAACAGGCCGGCCTCGTCGAGGACCGGCATGCCCCACTCGGAGTCGTAATAGGCCAGCAGGCGGTCGTTGCCCAGCGCCCATGGCGTGCGCGGCCGGCCGTCGGGACCGGGCAGGGGGCCGGGGGAAATGGTCATGCGCCGATGGTACGTGCCGGGTTTCCGGCGCCCGGCCGCCTACGCGGGCGTAAGCTGCTGGTCATGCGATCTGACGCCTCCGACGACTCGGACGCCACGGCCATGCCCGACGACCGATCACGCATCGACCTGCGGCAGCACGTGCCTTCCGGTGCGGTTTCCGCTGGCACCGCCGCGGCCGATGGCACTGCCGGCACCGATGACGCCGGTGCGCCGTCCGACGTCGACATCACCGCGGGGGCCACGGCGGCGCCGCTCACCAACGAGGAGCGCAGGGCCCGCCCGGGCGCGTCGACGTCCGGCAAGATCCCGCGACCCCGCCGGCGCCCGCGCTTCGACCGCGGCCCCCGCCCGCTGCTGCGCGGCGTCCTCCACGAACGCTCGACGTGGGGCTTCCTCGGCTCCGGCATCGCGCTGATCGTGGTCACGGCGGTCGAGCACGGGGTGGGCATCGCCACGTGGATGTCGGCGCTGTACGTCGTGTGCCTCATCGGGTCGATGGGCGTCTCCGCGCTGTATCACCTGGGCCCGTGGCGCAGCGAGTCCGCGGTGCTGATGTGGCGCCGCGCCGACCACGCCATGATCGCCGTGTTCATCGCCGGCACCTACGGCCCGGTGTCGGTGATGGCGCTGCCGCCCGAACGCGCCGGGTTGCTCCTCGCATTGTGCTGGGCGGGTGCGCTGTTCGCGGTGCTGCTCAACGTGGTGTGGGTCAATCACCCGAGGTGGTTGGGCGTTTCCGTCTACCTGTTGCTGGGCTGGCTGGTCATCTGGGAGATCCCGAACCTGTGGACCGGCCTCGGCCCCGCCGTGACCATTCTGCTGGGCGTCGGCGGCTTCATCTACACCTTCGGTGCGCTGGTCTATGCGCTGAAGTGGCCGAACCCGTCGAAGCGGTTCTTCGGTTTCCACGAGGTCTTCCACGCGGCGACGATTATCGCCGCCACGCTCCATCACATCGCCATCTGGCTGGCCGTCGCCGCGTAGGCGGCAGGCGGGGCGGTGCGGCTACCCTTAACGCATGGCCACCGCATTGTTCGATTCACCGCTCGGCCCGCTGGGGCTTGCGGCGTCGTCGCGCGGTCTGGTGGAGGTGTCGCTGCACGGCCGCGTCGCCCCCCGCGGCTCCGAGGCCGATCCCGCGGCGCGGGCGATCCTCGATGATGCGCAGTCCCAGCTGGGGGAGTACTTCGCGGGCCGCCGCCGGGAGTTCGACGTGCCCTTCGACGTCGACCTCGGCGACGGCTTCCGCGGTCGTGCCCTCGCGGCTCTGTCCGGCGTCCCCTTCGGCGAGACCGTCACCTACGGCGGCCTCGCCGAGCTGGCCGGCTTCCCGAAGGCGGCGCGGGCGGCGGGGACGGCGTGTTCCACGAACCCGCTGGCCATGTTCATCCCGTGCCACCGCGTCGTGCCCGCGTCGGGAGGCATCGGGAAATACGGCGGCGGGGAGTCGATGAAGCGCGCGCTGCTCGAGCTGGAGGGTGTCGTCGAGCCGCGTCGTTGACGGGCCCTGCCTTCGACGAGTTCGTGATCGGGGCCCGGAATCCCGATCTCGTGGGCGGCGTTGGTGTTGACGTGTCAGCTAATGTGGGGGCATGAGCGAACGCGCCAACCATTCCGAGAGCCCCGCAGCCAAGGAGACCGCCGCAGCCGCAGGCACCGCTGATGGCACCGCCGTTATTGCCACGGAAGGCGCCGCCGTCGTTACCGCCACGAAAGGCGCCGCCCCCGCGACGGAGT
>NZ_DURI01000127.1 GCF_012837295.1 Corynebacterium sp.
GGGGGACAGGAGCGGGGCCTGCGCTCCGGCACCCCGGACGTCGCCGCGGCGGCCGGCATGGCGGCGGCGCTGCGCGCGGCGACGGCGGCGATGGAGGAGGAGCGCCGGGCCGTCGCAAAGCTGAGGGATCGCCTGCTGGCCGCCGTCCGCGAGCTGGAGGGGGTCGTGGTGCACACGTCGGAGCCCGCGCTGCCGGGTCACGTGCACGTCAGCGTGTCGGGAGCGGAGGGCGACAGCCTGATCATGCTGCTCGACGCGGCCGGGATTTCCGCGGCCACGGGATCGGCGTGCGCCGCCGGCGTCAACCGGGCGAGCCACGTGCTCGAGGCGATGGGCGTCGACGTCGCCACGTCGCGCGGGGCGCTGCGATTGACGCTCGGGTGGGATTCCTCGGACGCCGACGTCGATGCGGTGCTGTCGGTGCTGGGTGATACCGTCGCACGGGCGCGCGCGGCGGGAATGGCCTGATCGGGCGCGGTGTTGGTGCCGGAGAATGGTCTTCGGGAAGCAAGACGCACGGGAGGTAGCGCGATGCGGGTGTTGGCGGCGATGAGCGGCGGAGTGGACTCGGCCGTGGCGGCGGCGCGGCTGGTCGACGCCGGGCACGACGTCGTCGGCGTGCACCTGGCCCTGGCCAAGGACCCCGTCACGCTTCGCGCCGGTGCCCGCGGCTGCTGCTCGCTGGAGGATTCCGGCGACGCCCGCCGCGTCGCGGACCTGTTGGGCATCCCGTTTTACGTGTGGGACTTCTCGGAGCGGTTCCGTGCCGAGGTCGTCGATGATTTCATCGATTCCTACGCACGTGGCGAGACCCCGAACCCGTGCCTGCGCTGCAACGAGCGCATCAAGTTCCAGGCGCTGCTCGACCGCGGGCTGGCGTTGGGCTTCGACGCCGTGGCCACCGGGCATTACGCGCTGGTCGATGAGGATGGGCGCCTGCGCCGCGCCGGCGACCAGGCGAAGGACCAGTCCTACGTGCTCGGCGTGCTCGACCGCGACCAGCTGTCGCGTTCGTTGTTCCCCATCGGCGACACGGAGAAGCCGCAGATTCGCGCGGAGGCGGCGGCGCGGGGGATCACCATCGCCAACAAGCCGGATTCCACGGACATCTGCTTCATTCCCGACGGCGACACGCAGGCGTTCCTGGGCCGCCACATCCCGCGCCGGCCGGGGGCGGTGATCGATGGGGCGACGGGGGAGAAGCTCACCGACCACGACGGCGTCGACGCGTTCACCATCGGCCAGCGCAAGGGACTCGGCCTGCCGGGCCCCGCGGCCGACGGCAAGCCCCGCTACGTCACCGGCATGGACGTGGGCACGGGCACGGTGACGGTGGGGCGCCGGGAGGACCTCGACGTCGGGGTCCTGCACGTCGACCGCGCCGTGTGGCTTGACGACGTCCACGCGGAAACCGGCCAGCCGCCCGCCTCCTTCGACGCGGAGGTGCAGGTGCGGGCGCACGGCCGTCCCGTGCCGTGCCGGGTCGAGTGGACGGTCGAAGTCGACGATGCCGGAACGGGCGGGGCGTTCACGTGCATGCTCGGCGAGCCTCTGCGCGGCGTCGCACCGGGCCAGGCGGCGGTGCTGTACCTGCCGGACGAGGCCGGAGACATCGTCATCGGGTCGGGCACCATCACGTCGACGGAGAAGGCGCGGTGACCGGGTTCCGCGGCCTCGGCCCGCTGCCCGGCGCCGATGTGCGCGCGGTGGCGGAAATCCTCGCCGGCGAGTGCGGGGCGCACCCGCACCTGCCGATCCTCGAGGCCCGCGGCGTGGGCGCCGACGCCGTCGGGCGGACCGGCGCGATCTGCGCGGACCTGGGATTGGACGTCGGCCCCCGGTCATGGCGCATCGCCGACCGCGGCGGGCGCGCCGTGACGGTGGCCGCCGATCACCTGGAGCGGGACATCGACGTCTGCGAGGAATTCTGGGGCACGTCGCCGGAGCAGGTCACCGTGCCGGTCGTCGGGCCGTGGACGCTGGCGGCGTCGATCGAACTGCCCGGCGGCCACCGCATGCTCACCGACCGCGGTGCAGTGGCCTACCTCGCCGCCTCCCTGGCGGAGGGCCTGGATTCCCACGTCGCCGACGTGCGCAGGCGTTTCGGCGCCCAGGTGGACGTCGTCATGCACGAGCCCGCGGCTCCCGCGATCGCGGCGGGCCTGGTCGACGGGGCGGTCGAGGGAACGACGCTGCCCGCCGTCGGGTACCGCGAGCTGGCCGAACAGTGGCGCGCCATCACCGCGGAGGGGCGGGGGCGGCCGGAGGTCACCATCGCACTCCCGGGGCTCGCGGCGCGCCATCCCGGGCCGAGGCCGCCGTCGCTGGAAAAGGCGCTGCTCGAATCCGGGGCGGCGGGAATCGCGCTGCCCATCGGGGCCATCCGCGGGTCCGCGATGCTCGACGAGGTCGGGCGGCTGCGCCAAGCGGGACTGGACCTGTTGCTCGGTGCCGTGCCCGCGGAGCCGGGGGAGACCGACGAGCACACCGGAGCCCACCTGGAGCCCGACGCGCGGGGGATCTCCGAGCGAATCGCCCGGCTGTGGGACGAGCTGTCCTTCCCCCGGGCGGATCTCGTCGACCACGTCGGCATCACCGTCGATCGCGGGTTCGCCGGTGCGCCGGCAACGTGGATCGCCCCTGCCTACGCGGGCGGGCGGCGCACGGCGGAGCTGATCTCCCGCGCCGCCGGCGACCTGTAGGACCTAGGCGCCCAGGGCCTCGTCGATCATCGCGTCGGCGGCGGCGGAGAACAGGCGGATGTGGGCGTCCAGCGCATCGGGCTGATCGGCGACGGCGAGAACGCCGCCGCTGATGAGCAGCCGCAGGCCGTCGGTCAGGTCGCCGCGGTCGATTCCGTCGACGTCGGGGAGATCGGCGATGCATTCGACGAGGATGTCCGAGGCCGTGAGCTGATGCGCCATGGCGCGCCTATGCGCGGCTTCGTCCAGGTGGACGCGCAGCAGCTGATGACGCCACCGGAGGTCGCCGCCCGGGGCGCGGCGCAGATTGGATTCGACGAAGGCCCGGATGCCGGCGCGGGGGCCGGAAGACTCCCGGGCCGCGCGCACCTCCGCTCCGGCGGTGACGACCCACTCGTCGAAGCCGCGCATGGACACCGCCTCGATGAGATCCTCGACTCCGGCGTAGTAGCGGTACAGGCTGGGGCGGGCGAGCCCGACCTCCTTGGCGACGTCCCCGAGCGTCAGGGGCGGGATTCCCGTCCCGTCGACGTCGCGCCGCAGCAGGTGCTCGGCCGCGTCGAGAATCTTCTCGGTCATCGCGGCACGGTCACGCTGCGAGGTGGTGTTCGGGCTCCTCGGCATCGTTCCTGGATCCTTCCGGATGGCGGAATCCGGTTGGGCGGCGTGCGCCCGTTCCGGTTCGCCGGTGGTATCAGACCAGTTCAATTTATCAATGCCGAAACCGAAATGCAGAATTGCACTTCCGTGAAAAATTGTGCGCGGGCTTCAACTGAAATAGGCATTCTGACGTGAGTGTCGTGAAAATATCGTTCCCCCACGGGCTTTGGTGGTATATGGGCATGAATGGCCCATTTTCGGGCGGAATCGGAACGTCGCAAAGTTAGCGGCTATTCACCCGGTGTCACATCCGCTATCCCCGCTCGATGGCGGGCGGGGGTGGTTCAGCGGGCCATGGACTCCAAAAGCTTGATGACCGCCGGCGTATCCGTCAGGTCATCGATGATCGCGGTGCCGTCCGGCAGGTCATCGTCGGTGAAGTAGGGCGTCGGCAGCCGGTTGACGTTGATGAGTGCGGCGGTGAGGTCCGACGCCGTGTGGCGGCCGGTGGTCACGCCGACGAATCCGATCCCGCTTTCCAGCGCTGCGGCCGCGTCCGCGGGGGTGTCGCCGACGGCGACGACGGGGCCGCGGCCGCCCCATTCCATGAGGGCGACGTTCATCAAATCTGACCTGTCAATTGCGTAATCGCCGAAGGCGGAAAAGCGAGGCGCCATGAATTCGGACAAATGCGCGTGGCGCAATTTCAGCCACCCGGTTTCCGCCATGTTTCCCGACACGACGGTCTGCGAATGTCCGGCCCTCGCCAGCGAGGACACGACCTCGCGCACTCCGGGCAGGGGGAACCCCTTCCATTCGGCGACCGCGCACGCGTCGGCGAGGTCGGTGAGGAAGTCGCCGAGCTCCGCGTCGCCCGGCTGGGCGCCGAGCACCGTGCCCCAGATGTCGGCGTCGGTGCGGCCGGCGAAGGTCAGGTCCGCGGGGCGCTTCACGCCCCGGGCCTCCAGCAGCCGGTCGGCTTCGGCGTGGCCGAAGCCCGCATTGTCGATGAGCGTGAGATCGATGTCCCAGATGACGAGCACGGCCCTACCCCCGCGGCGCGTCGATGGGCCACGCGCCCATGTGGAAGTCCGACACGTCGCGGCCCTGCTTGACGAACCAGTCCCGCAGCGAGCGCTGCTGCTCGAAGTGGGACACCGCCTGGTATTCCATGAGCTCGTCGCCGTCCATGGTGGCCAGGTCCGGCCAGACCTTTTTCGCCATCACCCACGCCAGGCGGGCGGCGGCCAGCGCGTCGGCCGTCGCCTCGTGCGCATTGTCCAAACGCACGTGATAGTGCTCGCAGACGTTGCCCAGCGTCTTTCTTCCCTTGCGGTATTGGTCGCGCGCGCGGTCGATGACCAGGGGATCGAAGACGAGGCCGTCGACGGTGAACCCCGGATCCTGGGTGCGCAGGACCGTGAGGTCGTAGGCGGCGTTGAAGGCCACCAGCGTCAGACCGTCGCGCCAGGCCCGGCGGATCTCCTCGATCGTCCGCGCGAGCACCTCGTCGTGGGGCCGACCGTGCCGCCGCGCGTGCTCGGTGGTGATCCCGTGCACCGCCGCCGCGGCCTCGGGGATCTCCACCCCGGGGTCGGCGAGTAGCTCCTCCGCCTGCGGTGGGCCGCCGTCGATGCGGACCAGCGCGGATGTCACGATCCGGCATTCGTGGGGGTCGGTGCCCGTCGTCTCCAGGTCGAAGGCGAACATCCTGCCCGCGTCGAAGGTGGTCATGGCACCACTCTAAACGGGCCCCCGGATTCGGTGTGGGCCGGGTTCATCGCCCGTCGGCCCGGGTCTCCGCAGTGCGGACGATCGCCGCCGAGGCTTCGGCGTACCAGGACATGATGTCCGCCACCGCGCCATCCCTCGCCGGGTCCCCGTCGTCCGAGGACAAGCGGTCGACCTCGCGCACGCCCGCGTCGACGAGGGCCTGGATCGTCGACGCCAGGTGGCGGCGGGCGACGGGGTCGGAAACGGGGGAATCGGCGATCGCGCCGTCGAGGATGGCGTTGAGCTCGCGGTGGAGCGCCCCGATCCGCTCGCGCGCCTGGGCCGACAAGTGCAGTGCGGAGATGCCCGCCCGCCACGAATGGTCGGAGCCGGCCGCCAACCGGAGATTCGATTCCACGTAGGCGATGACGCGGGCGGGCCACCCGGCCGCCATCCCAGCAGAGTCGACGTCGTCGCGCACCGTGTCGAGCCACAGCGGGAATTGCCGTGCGACGACGGCTTCGATGATGCCGTCGACGTCCGGAAAGTAGCGGTACAGGGCCGACCGGGCGAGCCCCACTTCCGCCGCGATGGCCCCCATGGTCGGGGGCGGGGGAGTGTCGCGAACCCGCATCCCCGCCAAGATCCGTTCGGCGGCGTCGAGGATGGATTCGCTGGTCTTCCTGCGGTGTTCGATGAGCGTGGGGGCGGTGATGCGGGGCATGGATTCCTCCCTCGGACGGGGTCCCCGGCCGGGTTTCGGCTTCGGGGGACATTGTCCATATGGTCGAGGTCGATTTTAGCGACATCGTGTCGCCAAGAGAGCCTCACGACTTCGAGAGGTGTGTTCGACTCCATGTACGCGACGTTCCTCCGTGCCGCATTCGGCACGAAAAAACGGGCCTGGGCGGTGATCGTCGCCTGGGTCCTGCTCGTCGGGATTCTCGGCGCGATGTCGCCGTCCATCGACGACGTCAAGGCGGCCGGGGATGACGGCGCGCCGGCCGACGCCGCGTCCGCGATGGCGGAGGAGAGGCTCCGCGAAGCGTTCCCCGGCCGGGACGACGTCTTGCCCGCGATCATCACGATTTCCGAGGACGATGAAGCGACGGCCCGCGGCGCCGCCGCCGCGGTCACCGACCACTTCCGCGGGGCCGTCGGCGAGCGGACCCTCGCCCCGATCTCGGCGTCGTGCGCCGAGCCCGGTTCGGGTCTGCGCCCGGGGGCCGATTGCATGCCCGCGGGGGTGGAGGGCACGCGGTCGGGGGATGGGCTGACCCGCTCGCTGATCGTCCCCGTCGTCGACGATCCGACGACGGCCGAGTTCCGCGACGACGTCGCTGCCATGCGCAGGGCGGCGGCGGACGCGGCGGACGGCGCGACCACGCATCTCACCGGCCCGGCGGGAATCGTCACCGACACCGTGAAGGTCTTCGCGTCGGGCGAC
>NZ_DURI01000128.1 GCF_012837295.1 Corynebacterium sp.
CGGCGGCGTTGGCGGCCTCGCGGGCGCGGGCGCGGGCCAGGGCGGCCTCGCGGGTGGCCATCGTGGCGGCGTCGTCGTCGGCCTTGTCCTTCAGGCGCTCGGCGTCCTTGGCCACGGCGTCCTCCATCAGCTCCATCCAGTAACCGTGCTGGATGGGGTAGAGGCCCTCGTCCTCGGTGCGGGCGCCGGAGGACAGGACGTTGTCCATGCCCAGGCCGCGGGCGACGTCGTCCGGGCCGGTGAGCTGGTGGCCCAGGCCGCGGGTCATGTCGTTCCAGGGGAAGGCGCTGGCCTGGTAGGTCTTCTGGCAGGAGCGGAACTCCTCCAGGTCGTCCGGGGTGGCCATGCCGGTGGCGTTGAAGAAGTCCTCGTACTGGCGGATGCGGTTGGCGCGGGCCTCGGCGGACTCGCCCTTCGGCGCGATGCAGTAGATCGTGACCTCGGTCTTGTCCACGTCGATCGGGCGGATGTGGCGGATCTGCGACGAGAACTGGTCCATCAGGTACACGTTCGGGTACAGGCACAGGTTGCGCGACGCGCCGACCATGAACTCGCCCTTCTCCTCGCCGAACTTCTCCTTCAGCTCGTCCTTGCGGTCGTAGAGCGGGCGGTCGGCGGGGTTGCCCCACCACATCCACAGCAGCATGTGGCCGTGCGGGAAGGAGTGGTAGCCGCCGCCCTGCTTGCCCCAGGTGCCGGCGTCCATCGCGCGGGTCTCGTTGGTGGACTCGCCGGAACCGCGGCGGGAGGTGGTGGCGGCGTAGTTCCAGTGGGTGGAGGAGACGTGGTAGCCGTCGGCGCCGTTTTCGGTCTGCAGCTTCCAGTTGCCGTCGTAGACGTAGGTGGAGGAGCCGCGCAGGACCTCGAGGCCCTCGGGGGACTGGTCGACGAGCATGTCGATGACCGTGGTGGTGTCGCCCAGGTGCTCCTCCAGGGAGGGCACGTCCGGGTTCAGGGAACCGAAGAGGAAGCCGCGGTAGCTCTCGAACTTCGGCACGCGGCGCAGGTCGTGCGAGCCGTCCTTGTTGAAGTTCTCCGGGTAAGCGCCGTCCTTCTCGTCCTTGACCTTGAGCAGCGCGCCGTCATTGCTGAACGTCCAGCCGTGGAACGGGCAGGTCAGCGTGGTGCGGTTGTCGGTCTTGCGGCGGCACAGCATGGCGCCGCGGTGCGAGCAGGCGTTGATCAGGCAGTTGAGCTCGCCGTCCTTGGAACGGGTGATCATGACGGGCTGGCGGCCCATGTAGGTGGTGAAGTAGTCGCCCGGGTTGGGCACCTGGGACTCGTGGGCCAGGTAGATCCAGTTGCCCTCGAAGATGTGGCGCATCTCCAGGTCGAAGATCTCCGGGTCGGTGAAGATGCGGCGGTTGACGCGCACCACGCCTTCCTCGGGGTGATCCTCCAGCGCTCGATCGAGGGTGGTGCGGATGTCATCGACGGGGGTGCTCATGGCTGCGTGGCCTCCAGGGCTCGGGGTCAGGGGCTTGAGGTGTGACGGCTTCCCGTCCCGTCCGCACGGTCGGCGGTGACGGGGAGATTCGGGAAGTCCGTGCCGCGACCACGCGACCGGCGATTCGGATGCGGTGCGACCCAACGTCGGAAAACACGGACGTGTGGTGCGGCTCACGTCCAATGATGAACAAAGATGAAGTGGATCACACTAGGGAGATGCCTAGGGTTGGCCCAGGGTTGGCGGTTCGTTGTTTGTACGCCAAACCATATTTCCGGCCACTGAACTGCGGAGATGGGCGTCGTGAAGCAAAATCCCGGTGAACAATGTCTGAAATCAGGACATTTGGAAGGGTTGACTACCGCTGTGTCCTAACGCACAGTTGGGTCATTCCAGCCGGGCGGACCACCGCCCCGGGCCCCGCCGAACACGGTGGACCCGCCGGCCGGAGAAGCACCAGCCCCCTTCCCGGGCCATCACGGCCCCAGCCCCCGAGGAGAGCACCATGACCCAGTCGACCGCCCCCAACGCCACCGACGCCGTGGACCCCACCGCCCACGACTCCGGCAACAAGGCCACGGACAAGTTCAAGTCCGAGCGCGTCACCGCCGACACGTCCAAGGAGCGCGCCGCCGCGATCTACAAGGACCTGCTCGCCGCCATCGCCAAGGTCGCCCACGACCACCAGGTCACCTACGACGAGTACCGCGTGCTCAAGCAGTGGATGATCGACGTCGGCGAGTACGGCGAGTGGCCGCTGTGGCTCGACGTCTTCGTGGAGCACGAGATCGAGGAGATCCACTACAACCGCCTCGACTACTCCGGCACCAAGGGCTCCATCGAGGGCCCGTACTACGTCGAGAACTCGCCCGAGCTGCCCGCCGTCTGCGAGATGCCGATGCGCGACAAGGACCGCGAGGCCACCTCCCTGATCTTCAAGGGCCAGGTCACCGACCTCGACGGCAAGGGCCTGGGCGGCGCGCGCGTCGAGCTGTGGCACGCCGACGAGGAGGGCTTCTACTCCCAGTTCGCCCCGGGCATTCCGGAGTGGAACCTGCGCGGCACCATCGTCACCGACGAGGAGGGCCGCTACGAGATCACCACCCTGCAGCCCGCCCCGTACCAGATCCCGGCCGACGGCCCGACCGGCTGGTTCATCGAGTCCCACGGCGGCCACCCGTGGCGCCCGGCCCACCTGCACCTGCGCGTCACCCACCCGGGTCACCGCCCCATCACCACCCAGCTGTACTTCCAGGGCGGCGACTGGGTCGACACCGACGTCGCCACCGCCGTCAAGCCGGAGCTGATCCTCGACCCGAAGCCGGACGCCGAGGGCAACAACGTCGTCGAGTACGGTTTCGCGCTCGACGTCTCCAAGGAGGACTAGTTCTCCCAGGAGAACGAGGCCTCACCGGTCCGGGCGCGGCGCCTCCTCGCCGCGGCCGGGCGTGACCTCCACGGACGTCACCATCGAATCTTTGCGCAGTCCTGAAACCCGCACCCCCGAACCGCCGTCGCGCGGGTCGGGGGCCGCGGGGGTTTGCGGGGCCGTAGCCTTGGCCGCGCTGAGGCTTCACGACGGCCCGCGCCGCACCGCACCGCCCGAATCCCGGCCCTTCCCGAAAGGAAAACCATGACCAACCTGACCATCGAGCGGGTGACCAGCCGCATCCTGGACATCCCGCTGATCCGGCCCCACGGCTTCGCCACCACCACCGCCACCGCACAGCCGATCCTGCTGGTCGAGGTGACCACCGCCGACGGCGTGCGCGGTTGGGGCGAGGGCGTCGTCCCGGGCGGCCCGTGGTGGGGCGGAGAGTCCGCGGAGACGATGAAGGCGATCGTCGACCGCTACCTCGCGCCGGTCATGGTCGGGCGGCGCCTCGACGAGCTGGCCGGCATCATGCGCGACCTGGAGAAGGTCGTGGCCAACGCGCGGTTCGCCAAGGCGGCCGTCGACGTCGCAATGCACGACGCGTGGGCGCGGGCGCTGGGCATTCCGGTGCGCGACCTGCTCGGTGGTGCGGTGCGCGACTCCGTCGACGTGACGTGGGCGCTGGGCGTGCTGCCGCTGGAGACGGCGCTGGAGGAGATCGACGAGCGCATGAACGGCGTCGGCCACCGCAGCTTCAAGCTGAAGATGGGCGCCGGCGACCCGGCCGAGGACACCGCCCGCGTCGCCGAGCTCACCCGCGCGCTGGCCGACAAGGTGCCGGGTGGCGTGTCCATCCGCATCGACGTCAACGCCCGCTGGGACCGCTTGACCGCTCTGCGCCACCTGCCGACGCTGGCCGACGCGGGCGTGCAGCTCTTCGAGCAGCCGACCCCGGCGCACGATCTGGCGACGCTGCGCGAGATCACCCGCCGCACCGGCGTGCCCGTCATGGCCGACGAGTCGGTGTGCTCCCCGGCCGATGCGCTGGCCGTGGTGCAGGCCGAGGCCGCCGACGTCATCGCCGTGAAGACCACCAAGCTCGGCGGTCTGCGCGAATCGCTGAAGACCGTCGCCATCGCCGAGACCGCCGGCCTGGCCTGCCACGGCGCGACCAGCCTGGAGGGGCCGATCGGCACCGCGGCGTCGGTCCACTTCGCCTGCGCCGTCGAGGGCATCTCCTACGGCTCGGAGCTGTTCGGCCCGATGCTGCTCAAGGAGACCTACACGCAGACCGACCTCGAATACGCCGATGGTCGCGTCACGCTGCCCGAGGGCCCGGGGCTGGGCCTTCTGCCCGACGACGACAAGGTCGCCTTCTACACCCGCGACTGATTTGCCCGGTGGCCGTCGTCAAGCAAGAAGCGACGGGCACCACCGCAATACGAACATCAACACCGAAAACACGTGATCGGCCGACCGGGGCAGACCCGGCCGGCCGCGAGAAGGAGAACACCATGGCACTGTTTCATGTCCGCATGGACGTCAACATCCCGAAGGACCTCGACCCGCAGGTGCGCGACGAGACCATCGCCCGCGAGAAGGCGTACAGCCAGGAG
>NZ_DURI01000129.1 GCF_012837295.1 Corynebacterium sp.
CCCCGGATCCCGCCTTCGAACAAAGGTTCGCTTTACGACGGGGCCGGCCGGGGCGTCGTCAAGCGAAGAACCGCGCGCGAAGCGGGACGCGTCAGCCGAGGTGGGGTTCCGTGACGAAGTCGACGAGGCGCTCGACGGCGCCGATGAGCGTGGGTTCCAGATCGCGGAAGGAATTCACCGCGCCGTAGACGCGGCGCCACCCGTCGCGGGGCTCGCCCCAGCCGAGGCGGTCGCAGACGCCGGTCTTCCAATCCTCGCCGTAGGGCACCTCCGGCCAGGCCCGGATGCCCACCGCCGAGGGCTTCACGGCCTGCCACACGTCGATGTACGGGTGGCCCGTGACCAGCACGTGCGGCCCGACCTGCTGCGTCATGCGGGACTCCTTCGAGCCCTCGACGAGGTGGTCGGCCAGCACTCCGACGCGGCGGCCGGGACCGGGGCCGAACTCGGCGAGGCGCTCGGCGAGATTGTCCAGGCCCTCGAGATGCTCGACGACGACGCCCTCGACCCGCAGGTCGTGGCCCCAGACCCTCTCGACGATGGCGGCGTCGTGGATGCCCTCCACCCAGATCCGGCTGGGCAGGGCGACCTTCGCCTGCACGTCCGCCACGCGCCGCGAGCCCGACGCCGAGCGGTCCAGGCGCGGGTCCGCCGCCTTCGGTGCGGGGCGGGTCAGCGTGACGCGGCGGCCGTCGACGAGGAACGCGCTCGGGGACATGCGGAACAGGCGCACCTTGCCGCGGCGGTCCTCCAGCTTCACGCAGTCGGCGTCCTGCAGCTTCTCGAAACCGACCACCGCGCCGACGTACCCGTCGACCGCCGACTCGACGACGAGCCCCTCCTCGGCGGCCACTTCGGGGGCGACCATCGCCTTGCGGCGCGCGTGGCCGCGGGAACCGCCGAAGATGTCCTGCGAGGCATAGGGGTCGTGGAAGCTCATGGCGAATCAGGGTAGTCGACCGCCGCGCCCGACCCGGGCAGGCGTTCCGGCCGGGCCGCCGCGTCGGCTACCGTGTGCTCCCATGGAAAGACCTCCGGTGGAACGCCTCGCCGTCGACCAGGTGTGGACGCCCGCCCAGCACACCGCGCTGTGGCTCGGCGCGTGGGTGACCGGGCAGGTGGCCTACGATCACCTGCTCGACGCGCTCGACGCCGTCGGCGGACCGCATTCGGCGGAGCTCATCGACGCGACGGTGCCCGACGTCGTCGACGTCGACGCCCCGCTGGACCGGTCCGGCCTGTTGCGCCTGGTTCGGGCGGTCACCGAGGGCGGCGCGTGGGCCCGCGACGCCGAGCCGCCCGTGCGGCTGGTGCTGTCGGGGCCCGGCGAAGCACCGGCGCTGCCGGCGGGAACGGAGCTTTACGACGCCGCCTCCAGGTCCGGTGCGGCCATCGTGCTCGCGGACGCGACCCCGGGGTGGCGCCACGTGCTCGTGCCGGATCGCCTGCCCGGGGGCGGCGGAGTGCGCTGGCGGTGGTGGACCGTGGAGGGGCATCTGCCGGAACCGGCGCACCTGTCCCCCGGCGAGGCCGATCTGATGCTGGCCGACGCGACTCGGCGCGCGGCGGCGGCGATCGCCGCGTCGGGGCCCGCGGCGCGGTTGGGAGTCGACGCCCCCGATCCCCGATTGATGGTGGGCACGTTGACCGATCACTTCGATCTCGCCGAATTGCCGGGTGAGCTGCCCCGCCGGGCCGGCGGCCTGCTGGCGCGGGCGGATCGGTTGGCGGCGATCCTCACGGTCGGTCGCGGCGGCTCCCCCGGCGTCGGCGCGGCGCATGACCCGCACCTGATCCCCCTGTGGCGCGACATCCGCGCGGCCCGCGTCGCCGCCGTCGATCATGCGGTGCGCGAATGGGCGGCGGACTACGCCGGGGCGTGAGCGCTGCCGCGGCGGATCTGGCCCGGCCCCGCGACGATTCGGTTCGGGACCGCCCGAACTTGTTTATGCAGGGCGCCCGGCGTGCGACGGCCGCTTCGCGGGCACGCAGCAGTCGACTGCGCAGGGCTTGCCGTCGCAGGCGGAGCCCAGCAACGGCTCGCGGCCCAGGCGGCGCGGTTCGGCGCCCCCGGTGCGCTCTCGGACGAGTTCGACGATCATTTCGGTGAACGCCTCGGTCGGCCCCGGCGTGGCCACGCGCTCGATGACGATGTCATGGGCGTCCATCTCGTCCTGCAGCTCGGAGTCGAGGTCCCACACGACCTCGATGTGGTCGGAGATGAACCCGACCGGGCACACGACGGCGGCGTCGACGCCGTCGGCGAAGATGGCCTCGACGTGGTCGACGATGTCCGGCTCGAGCCACGGCACCTGCGGCGGGCCGGACCTCGACTGCCAGACGACGTCGAACTCGGTGGCGCCGACCTGCTCGGCGATGAGCCCGGCGGCCTCGTTGACCTGGCGGGAGTAGAGGTTGCCGCCCAGCGACGCCGGCCCCGACGCGTCGTCGGCGGAGTTCGGGATGGAGTGCGCGGTGAAGACCAGGCGGGCGCCATCGCGGCGGTCGGCCGGGAGCTTCGCCCGCGATTCCTCAACGGCGCGCGCGAACTCGCCGATGAACAGCGGGTGGTCGTGGAAGCCGCGGAGCTTCTCCATTTCGATCGAGCCGAGCTCCGGCTTCGACGCGAGATGCTCCCGGGCCCGGGCGATGTCCTCGTGGTACTGGCGGCAGCCGGAGTACCCGGCCCACGCGGAGGTGGCGAACACGAGCGCGCGGGTCACCCCGTCGCGCGCCATTTTCTCGACGGTGTCCTCCACCATCGGGTGCCAGTTGCGGTTGCCGAAGTACACCGGCAGGTCGATCGACTCGTCGGCGAGCTTCTTCTCCAGGTTGGCGATGATCTCGCGGTTGAGGTCGTTGAGCGGCGATTTCCCGCCGAAGTGGTGGTAGTGCTCGCCGACCTCGTCGAGCCGCTCGGGCGGGATGCCTCGGCCGCGGGTGACGTTCTCGAGGAACGGGCGGACGTCCTCCTGCTTCTCTGGCCCGCCGAAGGACAGGACCAAAATGGCGTCGAAGGGGTGCGTCTGCGCGGCGTCGGTCATGGTGGCCAGCTTAATCGGGCGCGTTCACCCGTCGAGCAAGGGGACCCTAAGCCGGGCCGGCACCGAAAGGGGAACCCGGCGGCCCCGGAACACCTTGGCAGATCAGGGCACCCGGCGGCCCTGGAACACCGACGCCGCGGCGGAGGTCACGAGCAACGCGAACGCCGCCACCATCCACGGCCGCGGGTTTTCGGACCTGCGAAGTTCGTAGCCGATCTCGTCGGTGAGTTCGCCGTAGACGCCGCGCAGTTCGTCGAGGCTCGCCGCGGAGTGGAACTCGCCCTCGGTGCGGCGCGCGATCTCCATCAGGGATTCGTCGTCGTTGGGCACGGGCAGCACCTGGCCGTCGACGGAGATCGATCCTCCGAGCGTGCCGAAGGAGATCGCGTGGATCGGCAGCCCGATCTTCGCGGCTTCGTCGGCGGCGGTGAACGCGCCCCGCGGATCGTCGAGTTCGGTGGGGATGGTCTGCTTGCCGTCGGAAAGCAGGACGATCGCGGCGGGCGGCGGCCCCTCGGGCCCCTGGATTTGCTCGCCGAATTGGAGGATCGCCGACTGCGCCGCGGCGATCGCGTCGCCGGTGGCGGTGGCGCTGTCGAGCGTCGCGCCGTCGAGCGCGCGGGCCACGGTGGCGTGGTCGGTCGTGGGCATGACGGGGGTCTGCGCCCGGCCGGCGAAGGTGACCAGGCCGACGTTGAGGTCGTCGGGCAACGACTCGATGAATTCGCGGCCCGCCTGTTTCGCCGTGGTCAAGCGGTCGGGCTGGACATCCGTGGCGGACATCGAGAGCGACACGTCGACGACGAGCATGATCGTCGCCCGATTCCGGGCCACTTTCGTCTCCGCCATGGGGCCGGCCAATGCGATGGCCAGCAGCGCCAGGGCCGCCACCAGCGCAGTGACCGGCAGGTGCCGCAGCCACGGCCGGCCGGGCCCCGTCACGTCCGCGACGACGGTGAAGTTGCCGAAAGCGATCGACCGCTTGCGTTTCCGCTTGTCGACGGCGACGTACGCGGCCGCCGCCGCGATGGGCACGAGCAGCGCGAGCAGCCACCACGGGTGGGCGAAGGCGCCGGTCATCGGGAACCACCCCGTCCCGGGGCCATCTGCCGGGCGAAGTCGAGGACCCAGTCCCGGTCGGTGCGCAGCTCGACTATGCGGGCCCGGGCCGACCGCAGCGCGGCGGTGACCGCGGCGGAATGCTCCCGGGCGGCGGTTTCGTAGCGTCGCCGCGTCTCCTCGTCGATGTCGACTTCGAGGATCTCCCCCGTCGACGGATCCGACAGTCGCACGGGGCCGTCGCCGGGCAGGGACTCGTCGGCGGGATCGATGAGGCGGATCGCCAGCACGTCGGTGCGCGTGCCGACGACCCGCAGCGCGTCGGCCCAGTCGACGGGGCCGAGGAAGTCGGAGATGACCGTGACCAGCCCCGCCCGGGGCGCCCGGGACGGCAGAGTGCCCAAGTCCGCGGCCAAACCCGACCCGCCGACGTGGCGGGCCGCATGGGAGATCAGCCGCATCGCATGGGCCCGCCCCTGCCCCGGCGGGATCAGGGTGCCATCGGCCACGAGACCCGTGCGGTCGCCCGGGTTGTCGGCCAGGAGAGCCACCGCCGCGGTGGCGGCCGCCAGGAGGTGGCGCTTGGTCACGGGGCCGGACCCCGTCGCCAAGCGGGGCGAGGACTCCGCCACGACCCAGGACTCCAACTCGCGCTCGGCCTCGGGATCGCGGACGTGGGCGACGCCCGTGCGGGCGGTGACGGACCAATCCATCAGGCGGACGTCATCGCCCACGACGTACTCGCGGGCGGAATCGGGGTCCGTGCCCGGCCCGGTGGCCGCCGAGGCGAACGCGCCGCGCAGCAACCCGTCGAGCCGGCGCGTGACCGTCAGCTCGAGGTGCCGCAGCACCCGGTCGAGATCGCGGTCGACGGCGGCGCCGGCCCGCTCGCCGGAGGGGCCGCTCATGCCCCGGCGCCCACCTCGGGCAGGCGGACTCGCGCCAGCACCCGGTCGATGATCGCCTCCGGGGTCACCTCGTCGGCGAGCCCCTCGTAGGACAGCACCAGGCGGTGGCGCAGAACGTCCGGCAGGACCTCCACCACGTCGGCGGGGGTGACGAAATCACGGCCCTTGAGCAGCGCCGTCGCCCGTGCCGCCGTCACCGCGCCGAGCGTCGCTCGCGGCGAGGCGCCGTACGCCAGCCACCGGCCGACGTCGTCCAGATTCGCCCGCGCGGGATTGCGGGTCAGTTCTACGACGGCGACGACGTAGTCGATGAGGGAATGGTGGACGAAGACCTGGCGCGTCTTCTTCTGCAGCGCGCGCACGGTCGCGGTGTCCAGGACGCGGCGGGCGGTCGGCGGCGTCGACCCCATGCGGTAGACGATCTCGCGTTCCTCCGACGGCGTCGGGTAGCCGACGACGACCTTGAACAGGAAGCGGTCGCGCTGCGCCTCGGGCAGCGGGTAGACGCCCTGGTTCTCGATGGGGTTCTGGGTGGCCAGGACCAGGAACGGCTCGGGCACGGGGCGCGAGACGCCGGCGATGGACACCTGGTGCTCGGCCATGACCTCCAGCAGCGCCGACTGGACCTTCGCCGGGGCGCGGTTGATCTCGTCGGCCAGCACGATGTTCGCCATCACGGGGCCGGGCTCGGTGATGAACTCGCCGGTGTCCTGGCGGAACACGCGGGTGCCCACGATGTCGGAGGGCACCAGGTCCGGCGTGAACTGGATGCGGGAGAAGCTGCCGCCGATGACCTTGGCGAAGGTGGACACGGCCAGGGTCTTGGCCACGCCCGGCACGCCCTCGAGCAGCACGTGGCCACCGGAGAGCATGGCCACCACGAGCTGGCGGCACAGGTGCTCCTGGCCGACGACGACCTGGCTCATCTCGGAGAGGACCCTGCGCAGATCCGGGGCGTCGGTCTCCGGGGTGTCGTTCACGCTGTCGTCTCCTGCGGGTCGGTTGCGGTGCTCCCCGAAGATTAGACGAGGCGCACGACGTTGGGGGTCATGCCGTTGTAGCGGACGGCGGTGACGCGGACCGTCGAGCCGGACTGCGGGGCCTCGATCATCTGGCCGTTGCCCAGGTAGATGGCGACGTGCCCGTGGCCGTTGGGGCCGTAGAAGATCAGGTCGCCGCGCTGCATCTGCGACGCCGGGTGGTGGGTGCCGCGCTGGTACTGGTAGCCGGTGTAGTGCGGCAGCGAGATGCCGATGCCCGCGTAGGCGTACAGCGTCAGGCCCGAGCAGTCGAAGCCGATCTTGTTGTAGTCGCCGTGCGCGTCGGCGTTGCCGCCGTCGCGGATGCCCTTGGTGGGGCCGTTGGCGTCACCGCCGCCCCAGGCGTAGGGAACGCCGACCTGCGACATGGCGCGGGAGATGACGGTTTCGATTTTCGCGGCCCGGTCGCCCGCCGCCGGCGTCGCCGACTCCGGGTTGGCGGGGGTGGCCGTCTGGACGGTCGTCGCGTTGGTTCCGGTGCCGTCGGTGGTGCCGGCATCGCTTTCCGACGTCCCGGTGCCCGTGCCCGAGGTGCCCTCGTCGTCGGCGCCGGACTCGGTGTCCTGCGTGGCGCCGGTGGCCGGAGAGGTGGTCGGCGTGGTCGTGGCCGGGGCCGTCGTGGTGGACGGAGCAGCCGGCGACGTGGTGGGCGCGGTGGTGGACGGGCGCGTGGTGGACGGAGACGTCGTCGGGGACTCGCCCGGGCGGACGGTGACGGACGGCTCATCGCCGGTGGTGCCGGCCTCGGAGTCGGCGTCATCCGCCTGATCCGCGGTGGTGGTGCCGCCGTCGGTCACGTCGGTGCGGGCGTCGTCGGCGGCGTCGCGGACGACCTCGCCCTCGGAGCGGCCGTCGCTGGAACCGCCCGAACGGTTGTAGGCGTCGAGGGC
The DNA here is from genome assembly GCF_012837295.1 of Corynebacterium sp. GTDB lineage: Bacteria > Actinomycetota > Actinomycetes > Mycobacteriales > Mycobacteriaceae > Corynebacterium. The sequence continues at coordinate 6,942 of NZ_DURI01000129.1, forward strand.
GATGCGCGCGGCGTCGAGGGCGGCGCGGGCGGCGTCGCGCTGGATGACGGCGGCGGCGTGGGCGATGCGCTCGTCGGCGAGCAGACGCTGTGCCTCCTTGAACACGCGGTCCGCCTCGCCGTGCAGGCGCTCGGCCTCGGTGGCGGCCTTCTCCGCGGCTTCGCGGGCGCGGCGCAGCGTCGATTCGGCGTTGGCGGCCTCGGTGCGGGCGCGGTCGAGGCCGTCGACGACGGCCCCCTGCTTGTCCGCGGCGCGGCGCAGCGACGACGAACGGTCGAGCACCTCCGCGGTATCGCGGGCGCCGCCGAGCGCGGACGGCAGCGAGTAGCCCTGGCGCATGGCGGCGCGGGCCATCTCGTCGAAGGTGCCCTGGGCGCCGCGCAATTCGTCGCGGGTGTCGCCGAGGGTGCGCTTGGCCTCGTCGACGGCGCCGCGGGCGCGCTCGGCCTTGCCGCGGGCCTCTTCGAGGTCCACGTAGGCGCGGTTGGCGTCCTCGCGCAGGCCGCCCATGTTCAGCTCGAGTTCGGAGACCCGGCGTTCCTTGGCGGTGACCTCGGACACCAGCGACTGCAGAAGATCGTCGGCCGAGGACTCGGCGTGCGCGTCGCCGCCGGCCGGCTGAGCCGACACGGAGGGCGCATGCGAGACCATCAGGCCGACTATCATGGCTCCGGCAATGGGGCGGGCCCACCGTAGGCGGGTCCGAGATGTCCGGCTATCTGCCACCTTCGACTCCTTGCTCAGCGAAATGAGCCGGGGGCGGAGATTCGACGGGCAACTTCCCCATTGCCCGAATCGGTCGCCAGCCGGGGCCAGCGCCGCACCCGGCGGTGCGCGCCCCGGGAAGCAACACATGCAACCCGGGTAACAACCAGCACGCTACGACACAACGACCCCCGAGAACACATGAGTCACAGGTGAAACGCGCACACCAGATTCCGTGACCGTTTCGTTATGGGCGGTGTCCAGCGATTTCCACAATGTGTTCGAATAGTGTGATGTTCGTCACAAATCATACTTAAGGGCGCGTGTCGGCTCGCCGAGACATCGAAAAGCAAGTATTCAGGCTTGCCTTTGGTCAAGTTCAGTGACTTGATTACCGGAAAGCCGCACGCATTGGTATATCGCATTAACTATCCGTCAATGCGTTTACGGGATCGTTATCGAGGGCAGTCCCGATCGGCGCCGGCGGGGCCAGGGGGCGTCAGCGGGCGTTCTTGCCGTGGGACCGGATCCACCAGAAGGCCATCAGTGCGGCGAACACGACCACGATCGCGCCGCCCGCGATGAGGCTGTAGTCCACCCACGGGACCGTGTATGAACCGGCGGCGTCGACGAAGGCCTCGAAACCCTCGGGGTAGTCCCGGGACTCGTCCATCATCTCGTGGCCGGCGAGCTCCAGGGCCGCCCGCGGGATCTGATCCGACGACGCCGCGACGGAGAAGGGCGCGCGGACGATGACCGTGCCCCCGTCCTCGGCGACGACCTCGTTGGCGAAATTGCGCAGATCCGTCATCCCCTGCGGGTCCCGGTCCACGACCACGACCTTCAGATTCTCGATTCCCCGGCCGGCGGCCGATTCGACGATCGGGCGCAGGACGCCCTCCAGGTCGGGGTTGGCGGTGACGATGGGATCTGCGAGCAGGGAGTCCGCGACCGTCTCGGCGTCGAGGTCCTCCAGGTACATCGTGTTGGCCTCGCTCATCGTCTCCACACATCCTCCCGATCGACTGGTGCCCCTGGGGGCTCCACCATCATGCCGTCACATGGGGGTGAAATCGGGTAAGGCGCACCGGCGCGCCGCGTCGGGGTGGGTGCAACAGAACGCCCGTACTGTTATTCTCGGGGGAGGTCGAGCCGGCCCGTCGGCGCACCGCATGATCCACATGCGCAAAAGGTGCCCTTCGTGACGAGTTCGCGCCAAGTGCCTCAAGGGCCCACTCGTGTGCGGGGTCCGCGGCGCGCACCACCCGAGCAAAGATTTGGAGCAGACTGTGACTGAAAGCAAGAACTCCTTCAACGCCAAGGCCACCCTCGAGGTTGGAAGCAAGTCCTACGACTACTTCCGCCTCGACGCCGTGCCCGGCATGGAGAAGCTTCCGTACGCCCTCAAGGTTCTCGGCGAGAACCTGCTGCGCAACGAGGACGGCGCGAACATCACCGAGGACCACATCAACGCGGTCGCGAACTGGGATGCGTCGGCCGAGCCGTCCATCGAGATCCAGTTCACCCCGGCGCGCGTGATCATGCAGGACTTCACCGGCGTCGCTTGCGTCGTCGACCTGGCCACCATGCGCGAGGCCGTGAAGACCCTCGGCGGCGACCCGGACAAGGTCAACCCGCTCAACCCGGCCGAGATGGTCATCGACCACTCCGTCATCATCGAGGCCTTCGGCGACGAGAACGCCCTCGAGAAGAACGTCGAGATCGAGTACCAGCGCAACGACGAGCGTTACCGCTTCCTCCGCTGGGGCACGGGCGCGTTCTCCAACTTCCGCGTGGTCCCCCCGGGAACCGGCATCGTCCACCAGGTCAACATCGAGTACCTGGCCCGCACCGTCTTCGACAACGAGGGCGTCGCCTACCCGGACACCTGCGTCGGCACCGACTCCCACACCACCATGCAGAACGGCCTGGGCATCCTGGGCTGGGGCGTCGGCGGCATCGAGGCCGAGGCGGCCATGCTGGGCCAGCCGATCTCCATGCTGATCCCGCGCGTCGTCGGCTTCAAGCTGACCGGCGACACCCCGACCGGCGTCACCGCGACCGACGTCGTGCTGACCATCACGGACATGCTGCGCCAGCACGGCGTCGTCGGCAAGTTCGTCGAGTTCTACGGCGCCGGCGTCTCCAAGCTGCCGCTGGCCAACCGCGCCACCATCGGCAACATGTCCCCGGAGTTCGGCTCCACGGCGGCCATCTTCCCGATCGACGGCGAGACCACCAAGTACCTGCGCCTGACCGGCCGCTCCGAGGAGTCGGTCGAGCTGGTCGAGGCCTACGCCAAGGCCCAGGGCATGTGGCTGGACGAGAACACCCCGGAGGCCGAGTACTCCGAGTACCTCGAGCTGGACCTGTCGACGGTCGTCCCGTCGATCGCCGGCCCGAAGCGCCCGCAGGACCGCATCGAGCTGACCTCCGCCAAGGAGCAGTTCCGCAAGGACCTGCACAACTACACCAACGGCTCCGGCTCCGGCGAGGTCCAGGACTACGTCGCCGAGGGCGGCAACACGGGCAAGGGCGGCGCCGAGCTGTCCTTCTCCGACGACGCCGGCGTGGCCAACCTGGCCCTGGGTGCGGCGGGCCGCCCGTCCAACCCGATCAAGGTCAACTACAACGGCAAGGACATGGTCCTCGATCACGGCATGGTCTCCATCGCCTCGATCACGTCGTGCACCAACACCTCGAACCCGTCCGTCATGGTCGGCGCCGCCCTGCTGGCGCGCAACGCCGCTGACAAGGGCCTGAAGTCGGCGCCGTGGGTCAAGACCTCCATGGCCCCGGGCTCGCAGGTCGTCACCGGCTACTACGAGAAGGCGGGCCTCTGGCCGGCCCTGGAGGCCATGGGCTTCTACCTCGTCGGCTACGGCTGCACCACCTGCATCGGCAACTCCGGTCCGCTGCCGCAGGAGATCTCCGACGCGATCAACGAGGCCGACCTGGCCGCCACCGCGGTGCTCTCGGGCAACCGCAACTTCGAAGGTCGCATCAACCCCGACGTCAAGATGAACTACCTGGCGTCCCCGATCCTGGTCATCGCGTACGCGATCGCCGGCACCATGGACTTCGACTTCGAGACCGAGTCCCTGGGCAAGGATCAGGACGGCAACGACGTCTTCCTCAAGGACATCTGGCCCTCCACCGAGGAGATCGAGTCCGTCATCGAGGAGTGCATCACCTCCGAGCTGTACGACGAGGATTACGCCGACGTCTTCGCGGGCGACGAGCGCTGGCAGAACCTGCCGACCCCCGAGGGCAAGACCTTCGCGTGGGACGACAAGTCCTCCTACATCCGCAAGGCGCCGTACTTCGACGAGATGGAGATGGAGCCGCAGCCGGTTTCCGACGTCAAGGGCGCCCGCGTCCTGGCGGCGCTGGGCGACTCGGTCACCACCGACCACATCTCCCCCGCGTCCTCCATCAAGCCGGGCACCCCGGCGGCGCAGTACCTCGACTCCATGGGCGTCGAGCGCAAGGACTACAACTCGCTGGGCGCCCGTCGCGGCAACCACGAGGTCATGGTCCGCGGCACCTTCGCCAACATCCGCCTGCAGAACCAGCTTCTGGACGGCGTGACCGGCGGCTACACCCGCGACTTCACCCAGGAGGGTGGCCCGCAGTCGTTCATCTACGACGCCGCGCAGAACTACAAGGCCGCCGGCACCCCGCTGGTGGTCATGGGCGGCAAGGAGTACGGCACCGGTTCCTCGCGTGACTGGGCCGCCAAGGGCACCCTGCTGCTGGGCGTGAAGGCCGTCATCGCCGAGTCCTTCGAGCGCATCCACCGCTCGAACCTCATCGGCATGGGCGTCATCCCGCTGCAGTTCCCGGAGGGCGAGTCCTGGAAGTCGCTGGGCCTGGACGGCACGGAGACCTTCGACATCACCGGCATCGAGGAGCTCAACGAGGGCACCACGCCGAAGACCGTCAAGGTCGTCGCCACCAAGGACGGCGGCGAGTCCGTCGAGTTCGACGCGCTCGTGCGCATCGACACCCCCGGTGAGGCCGAGTACTACCGCCACGGCGGCATCCTGCAGTACGTGCTCCGCAACATGATCAACGGCTAGTCGACTCCCCTCCTCGCGGAGGGGGCGACCCGCCTTTGATCGGGCACCTGGGCCGGGCCGGTCGGTTTCCGCCGTCCGTCCCGGCCCCGGTGTTTGGTCGGAGAGGATTGCAGGTGGCCCCAGATGCCGAGAGTCAGTGACAAGGCCCGCGCCTCGCGGCGGAGTGAAATCCTCGAGGGTGCGCGCGGTTGTTTCGCGAAGTTCGGTTATGACGGGGCGACCGTTTCCCGGTTGGAGGCCGCCACGGGCAAGTCCCGTGGCGCGATCTTCCATCATTTCGGTTCCAAGGAAGGCCTCTTCCTCGCTTTGGCGGAGGAGGATGCCGACCGGATGGCCGAGGTGACCGCCAGCTCGGGTTTGGTCGAGGTGATGCGCGACGTAGTCGCCCACCCCGACCAGCACGAGTGGTTGGGCACTCGGCTGGAGATCGTCGGGCGCTTGCGCACCGACGCCGATTTTCGGCGTCAGTGGCTGGCCCATCAGGAGCATCTCGACGGTGCGCTGCAGTCGCGGTTGCGCGACAGCGCGAAGTCGGGGTCGCTGCGCGACGATTACTCCCCCGAGGCCCTGCGTTTGCTGTTGGAGCTGATGCTCGACGGCATCATCACGCGGGTGGCCACGGGCCGGTCGACCGAAGGCATGGATGAGGTCCTCGATTTGATCGAGGAGTCCGTCCGCCGGCCGCGGTAGCCCGGTCACAGGGTGCTTTGCGAACAGGTTCTGAATGCGCAGCCCGTCCCCGCTTCTGCGGGGGCGGGCTGCGTTGCTTTTCGACGCTCATGCGCACCCCGATCGGCGTGGGCACCCGATAAACCACCCGAAACGATGCCGGACTAAGCTGTCTACTCATGAACGGTGGACGAAACGAGGGGCGCTTCCTGCTGGTGGCGCTGCGAGACGGCGATGACGTCGCGGTCGCGGAGTACGAGGACTTCCTCCGGGGCACGCGCTTGTCGAAGGACCGTCTGATCCATCACCCGATCACGTCGACGACGGACGTTTTGCCGGACCTGACCGGGTTCGACGGCGTCTTCGTCGGCGGCAGCCCGTTCAACGTCACCGACCTGGTGCATTCGGAGCTTCAGAAGCACGTCCACGATCAGCTCTATGATTTGCTGGTCTCCCCCGTCCCCACGCTGATGCTCTGTTACGGCAACAGTTTCGCGGCGTTCGCCGGCGGCGGCCGCGTGGACCGCTCCCACCCGGAGCGCGTGGGCGTCAGCGAAGTGAACCTGACCGAGGCCGCGGCGGATGACCCGATCGTCGGAAAGCTGGCGAAGTCCTTCAAGGGGCTGACCGGCCACAAGGAATCCGTCGTGGAGCTGCCGGAGGGCGCCGTCCTGCTGGCGACGGGCCCCACGTGCCCCGTGCAGGCGTACCGCGCCAACCGGTCGACGTGGGTGACGCAGTTCCACCCGGAGATGGACGCCGAGGGCATCATCCGCCGCATGGGCTTTTACATGGACGCCGGCTACTTCAAGCCGGAAGAGGTCGAGGAAATCTCCGGCATCGTCCGCGCCACCGACCTGGGGCCTGCGGAGCAGATCTTGCATCACTTCATGGATTACTGTCTGGCCCGGTCAGACGGATAATCTGGGGGCATGTCCTCCTCCGCCGACTTTTCCGCCGCCCCCGGCCCCGCCGACCGGCGACCCGCGACGACTTCCCGTGCCCAGGCGCCGGCGAAGCCGTTCCTGCTGCTGTCGACGCGCGCCGAGGACGCGGCGGCGCACGCGGAGCAGTTGTCCTTCGCCCGGGCGGCTGGGTTGGCGCCGGCGATGCTGCACCAGCTGCGCCTCGAGCGCGAGCGACCGAAGGCCCTGGATTTGGAGCGCTACGGCGGAGTGATCGTCGGCGGCGGCCCGTACAACGCCTCCGACGAGTTGAAGTCCGCCGTGCAGCTCGAGGTGGAGGCCTGGTTCGACGACCATCTCGCGGAAGTGCTGGAGACGGACTTCCCGTTTTTCGGCGCCTGCTACGGCGTCGGTCTGTTGGGCACGGTCGGCCGCGGCCGCGTCTCGCGCAAGCACGGAGAGGAGGCCGCCGTCGTGGAAGTCAGCGTCACGCCCGAGGGCGCGTCCGACCCGGTGCTGGCGGGCCTGCCCGAGCGGTTCCACGCGATGGTCGGCCACAAGGAGGCCATCGAAGAGCTGCCGGCGGGGGCGACGCTGCTGGCCACCGGCGCGTCATGCCCCGTGCAGATGTTCCGTCTGGGCCGCAACGCCTACGCCTCGCAGTTCCACCCGGAACTCGATGCCGACACCTTCGAGCAGCGTCTGCGCATCTACGCCGACCAGGGCTATTACCAGCCGGGCGGCAACGATCGCGCTGTGGCGGACGCCCGCCGCTTCGACGTCGCCCGCTCGGCGCAGGTGCTGCGCAACTTCACGCGCCTGCATTCGGGGCACCGGGGCTAGAACATCCGCCCCACTGTCGGGCAGTTGGCGGCGGTGTATTCGTCGACGCGCATGAGCGACCCGCTGTTCATCATGCCGCCCGTCAACGCGCCGGCGAGGCCCGCGAAGGGGTCGGTCACCATTTGCTCGGCGGTCGCCTGCTGCGTGGACCAGTATTCGGCCACGCGCTCGACGTCCGGTGCGATCTCTTCGGGGGCGACTTCCGCCGCTTCGTCGAACATGGCGGACAAGTCCCCCATTGCGGAGACCATCTGCACGCTGCTTTCGAAGAAGTTCGAATTGTTCATCGCCTGATTCGTGGCGGTGACGAATCGGTCCTTGTGCTTTTCCATCACCCCGCAATATGCGTCGATGGACCGGGTGGGCCCGCAGGCGGACATTCCCGCCGCGACGATGACGCAGACGCCGAGCGCCGCGATATGACGGATCTTTCTCATGATCGTCCTTTGATAGAATCAACCAAAATGTGAATGGATTTCCGGTCGCACTGCCGATGTTCAGGTGAACAAATCCCAGATGCCGAACAGGACGAGTGCGCCGGATGCGACGATCGCCCCCATGTCGAGGCCGCCGAGGAAGGACATCTCGTTGAAGAAGTAGATGAGGAACAGCCCCAATGCGATGAGCATGAGTGCCCGCGCCCGTTCCAACAGCCACAGGAGCCCTTCCGCCACCTTCTCCATCGTGTTCATGCCGGCGACGGTGCGCGCGGACGCGGTTCCATCCGAGGCCTTTGATTCCAGGTATTCCTTCCCCCACCCCCATGCCCCGCTGAGCAGTGCGACGACGACCAGAAGCAGTATGAATTCCACGACCGCGGCTCCCTTGAAAAGGGCGGGGCGAGAAGTTGCCCCGCATTCGCCTTTCAGCGTGCCCGATTCTTGTGGAGGACACCAGACGCGCATTCCGGTGCCCTCAATCTTTGTGTGTCTGAATTCACTGCGAGTTTCCGTCGAAAAGAAGGAGAAAGAGCTTTCAGGAAAGCGCGTTGCTTTGCGACGCCCGCGGTCATTCCCTTCGGTCGATCACACGGTGCGGCGCAGATCCTCGAGGAGCGGGAGAATGCGGTGCGGGATCCGGCGCCGGAGGACGATTTCGGAGCGCATCCGTTCGACGCCGTCGATGGCGATGATCGCCGAGAAGATCTCCTCCAGGTGCGCATGGTCGCGGGCCGCCAGGCGGCAAGCGAGGTCTTCGGTGCCGGCGACCGAATCGGCGCGGAGGATGAACGGGATTTCCGCGATGCGCGCCACGACCGTGTCCAGATCCGCCTGGCGGAGGGTCAGGTGCACGTCGGCGTTGAGAGGGTAGCCCAGCGCGGCCGGGTCGAGCGCCGGGGTGAAGTCCGGGATGACGCCCGCGGCGACGAGCTTGTCCATCCGTGATTGGGCGGTTCCGCGGGCCACTCCGAGGCGGCGGGCGTACTCGCGCACTCCCGCTCTCGGTTCCGCGACGATGAGGCGCAGCAGATCGACGTCGAGCTTGTCCAGGGGCTTCGGGGGCGGGGCCATAGCGGGCGTCCTTTCGTCGTCAAGCGCTTATGTCCGCATAGCGTGTGGAACGGGCGCAATCCGGGCCAATGGCCCAGGTTTTCGGCGAGTCGCATGCGCACATTGCCCAACTGGTACCGATTTCAGTGGACACCCGTGACTATGCCGTGGGTCACACCCTAGCGTGACGGACACCACAAACCCAGTGGTGCATCTCCCCGTCGCCGGACGAGGCGGCGGTCACGACGACGACCCCGCGGCACCCACGCGGGCGAAGGACGACAGGTGATCCCCATGACCACGATGCTCCCTCCCCCGTTCCGACCCGACGATCCCCGACACGACGGCCACCACGGCCAAGGCGGCGACACCCGAACGGCCCCCGGCCGAACGACCTACCGTCCCGGCGATCGTCTCGACGAGACCGGCCGCCCGGACGCCCGGGGCCGCGACATCGTCGCCGAACGCCTCACCGTCGACAAGGGCACCGTCCACCTGACGGGCATCCAGGCGCTCGTGCGCACGGTGCGCGACCGTGCGCTGGCCGATCGGGCCCGAGGATTGAAGACCGCCTCGTTCATCTCCGGCTACGAGGGTTCCCCGCTGGGCGGCTACGACCTCGAGCTCGCCCGCCGCAAGGACCTGCTGGCACCCCTCGGCGTCGTGCACCTGCCGGCGGTCAACGAGGAACTCGGCGCCACGTCGGTCTCCGGCTCCCAGCTCGCCGCCGGCGCCGGCACCCTGCGCGAGGGCGTCGACGGCGTCGTGGGCTACTGGTACGGAAAGGCTCCGGGCCTCGACCGCTCGGTGGACGCCCTGCGGCACGCGAATCTCGCGGGCACGTCGCCGACCGGCGGCGCGGTGGCCATCGTCGGCGACGATCCCTTCGCCAAGTCGTCGACGGTGCCGTCGTCCTCCGAGCGGCTGCTCGCGGACATCGGCATGCCCGTGCTGGTGCCCGCGGACTCCGCCGAGGTGGTCAAGCTGGGCATACATGCCGCGTGGATGTCCCGCGAGTCCGGGCTGTGGACGGCCCTGCGCGTCACCGCCGCCGTCGCAGACGGATCTTCCACCGTGACTTTGGACGGTCCGCCGGTGGCCCCGGCCCCTCCCGCCGACGGGCACTCCCCCTCGGCGCGCACCCTGGGCGCCACCCTCCATGAGCTGGAGGCGTCCCGCGTCGGCGTCCGCCTCGAGCGCGCCCGCGCCTACGCCCGGGACCGGGGCCTCAACCGCGTGCTCCACGAGGGAGAATCCGACCGTCTCGGCATCGTCTGCGCCGGCGCCCCGGCGCTGGCCGTCGAGGAGGCGCTGCGAGATCTCGGGTCCCCCGACGGCGTCCGCGTGCTCCGCCTGGGCATGACGTGGCCGCTGGACTCCGAGCAGATCGCCGACTTCGCCGCCGGCCTCGACTCCATCATCGTCGTCGAGGACAAGGGCACGTTCCTGCTGGAATCCGTGCAGGCCGCGCTCTACGAGTCCGAGCACCGTCCCCGCCTCGAACCCGCGCGCGACGTCGCCGCCGCGCTGCCCCCGGTTCTCGGCCGCCTCGGGATTTCGCACGAGGCCCCGGCTCCCGCGCCGATCCGTCGCAAAGCACTGCCCCTGTCCGTGCCCGCCCGCACCCCGCACTTCTGCTCCGGCTGCCCGCACAACGCGTCGACGCGCGTGACCGGCGACAGCCTGGTCGGCGCGGGCATCGGCTGCCACGCGATGGTGCTGCTCATGGACGAAACCCGAGTCGGCGACGTCACCGGCACCACGCAGATGGGCGGCGAGGGCGCGCACTGGATCGGCATGAGCCCCTTCGTCCGCGAACGCCACCTGGTGCAGAACCTCGGCGACGGCACCTTCTTCCATTCCGGTTCTCTGGCGGTGCGCGCGCTGGTGGCCTCCGGCGTCGACGTGACGCTGAAGTTGCTGCACAACGGCACGGTCGCCATGACCGGCGGCCAGGATCCGGTGGGCCAGATGCCGCTGCCCGGGATCCTCGACCTGCTGCGCGCCGAGGGCGTCGGCCGCATCGTCGTGACCACCGACGACGTCGCCCGCACCCGCAAGGAGCTCGGGGGTTCGCTGCGCACTCGCCTCGGCGCCAAGGCCGTGGAGATCCGCGACCGCGCCGATCTCGCCGACGTCCAGCGCGAGCTCGCCGAAGAATCCGGCGTGACCGTGCTGGTCCACGACCAGTCCTGCGCCACCGAGCTGCGCCGCGCCCGCAAGCGCGGGAAGGCGCCGACGCCGACGAAGCGGATCGTCATCAACGAGCGCATCTGCGAGGGTTGCGGCGACTGCGGCGAAAAGTCCGGCTGTCTGTCCGTCCAGCCCGTCGACACCGAGTTCGGGCGCAAGACGCGCATCGACCAGACCACCTGCAATCTCGATTACTCCTGCATCCAGGGCGATTGCCCGGCGTTCACGGAGGTCACGGTCGACCCGGAGGAGGGCTCGCGGGCGGGTTCGGCCGATGCGGGGGCCCGCGTTCCCTCGCTTTACGACGCCGACCTCCCCGATCCCCCGCCCGTCCACCTCGGGGCGGGCCGCAGCTGGAACGTGCGCGTCACCGGCGTCGGCGGCACGGGCGTGGTCATGCTGGCGGCCGTCATCG
>NZ_DURI01000130.1 GCF_012837295.1 Corynebacterium sp.
CACAATTCATCGTCGACCGTCGGCCACCCATCATCGGTGGCCTCCGCCAACGACCGGGCTTCTGCCGCGGTGTCCGGGTCGGTGGAGTTGATTGGCCCTGCGATGAATTCGGCCAACTTCTCCTCGTACTTCCTGGTTTCCCTCGCGTGCGTGCGCAGCGCCGCATCGATCTCCGCCTGCCTCAACGACTCCGCCGCCTCCGCCGCCGCCCGCAGCTTCTCTTCGTTGTCCCGGTGGATCGTCGACGCCACCCTCGTGGCCCGCTGATCGAAGGTCTGCCGCTTGATGTGCGCGATCGGCCCATGCGGCACCGTCGTCGCAAACGCTGCGCCGGTGTGATCGACCCACGTGACGGAACCATCGTCATGCATGACGGCACGCCAGTGCTTGCTGGTCTTCAAGTTGTGGTGGTGCTGGCATAGGCACTGCAAATTCCATGTGGCGGTGACTCCCTGGTCATCGGCACCACCGGGGTCGTAGTTGATGACGTGATCGATCTGGCACTTGTGCGCGGGCACATCACACCCCGGAAACCGGCACCCACCATCACGACCACGCACACGGGCCTTCTGCCCGTCGGTGGGCACATACCCACCGGTCTGAGAATCAGACGACAGCCGCACCTCATGGGCCCGGGCCAACCACTCTTTGGACACGTGGTTGGACAACCAGCCGGCGCCGTCGAGCCAGACTTGGAGGGTGTTCTCGTCGGCGTCGCCGTCGACGTAGATGTTCATGCTCACCTTGGCCCCCGCGAAGTCACCCCGGCACATGGCCATCAGCGCATCAGCCAACGAGCAGTCCTGGCCCGCGTTGATCTTCGCGTCGCGAATCGCCCGGACGGTCGCATCGAACTCCGCCAACCGATCCTTGCGCAACATCGCATACAGCTCGCCGTACTCGCTGGGGTACTGATTGTCGACGCTGTACGACTCGCCCTTGATCGGCTTGGTCTCGTCATCGTCGGGTGGGGTGGAGATGGGTTCGATCTTCTCCACGATCCGCCGCAGCTCCCGGGCGAAGACGAAGGGGCCAGGCAGGGCCTGGAAGTCCTTGTTGGGGGTCAGGTAGTCGAGGAACTTCTGCTCCACCGCTTCGATGTTGTCGTCTGTCACGGCGACGATGGCGCCGGCGATGGTCCGCAGTCGTTCATGCGGCAGCGCACCTGATCTGCAGAACTCACAGACCTTGGGCATGCGCCGCAGCATGACGCCGACATCGCAGTAACCCACCGCCCGTCGCTTGCCGGCGCCGATGCGGGTGCCGATGGCCGCCACATGGGAGTCGACGTCGTCGGTGCCGGAGGGTGCGACGGCGATGGAGAGTTCCAGTTCGGCGATGTTGCGGGCCCGAGCGATGATCGCCGCCGGTTCATCGCGTTCGGTCACCCACCGTTTTCGTAGGGGCGGGTCATCGGCGTCGTCGTGCTCGCCGCAGTCGCGATGGTGATTGTGCTGGTGTGGATCGTCGTGGTCTTCGGCGGCCGAGTCACCGTCGCCGTCATGTACGTCATGGTCGAATGCCATGTCGATTCCCCCGGGAATGCGAGTACGGATCAAAAATGGATCTGCCAGTGAATGCAGTGTGATCGCTGGTGATGATCTGCCCCGGAGCCGGGCCAAAACCCCCGGCCCAACTCGCTGTCTTGCTTCCTTGCTTCACTCACCATAATACAGGTGTTCGATACTCATACAATCGAACGCGGGGTAACTTTTCGGCGACTTTATGCACCACGGACCCCATGCATACCGTCCATTGTTCCACCACATGGGATCGAACGCAATGGCGATCGTCGCCGCCCTACTTCGGAGCGCACGGATGTGCGGCACCACGCTGAAAGTCCGGCCCAACCAGACCAAAACCTCGCGCACCATGCCCGCAACCCCTACCGTGGCCCCATGAGGCATTCATTCACCGGCAAAAGGACCATCGCTCGGGGCCTGGCGCTCGCGACGGCGGCGACTCTGACGCTCGGCATCGCGGCATGCGGTGACGGAGAGTCGACCGAGGACACCGCACGCCAAACGACCAATGGCACCGCCACCACTACCGACACCACCACGACCACCACCGACTCCCCCGCCGCGACGACGTCGGCGGCGGACGATGCGGAGGCAGGGTCGTCGTCAAGCGAAGAAGCGCCCGAAAGCGAGCCGTACACGATGACGCAGGGCTCGACGACGGTAACCGTCAGCCCGGGGCAGACGGTCCCGCTCAACGAAATCATGACCGTCAGCTGGAACTCCGAAGGACAATCGAGCTGCGGGACGATCCTGACTCTCATGACGGCGAAAAATGAGATGCTCCGCTTCGAGCCCGACGCCGGCTGCTCGGGAGAGTTCTCGGAAAGCCTGGACGAAAGCCTCGGCGCCACCGCCGGTACCTGGACGCTGACGCTGATGGGAACGCCGGACGGCGACATCGAATTGCCGATCGAAGTCGGCTAACCGCCGGCCCCGACGGTCGTCCCGTACCAGCCGGCCCCGTCGGGAAGCGCTCCGGCCAGCGCCTTCGTGATGGCGCGATCCGCCTCGACGCCCGTCAGCCCGCCCTTCGGCTCGCCGGACGACTTCACGCGGATCAGGTGAATCTCCTCGGTCACGGGCGGCGCATCATGCGTCGCCATGTGCTGGTCGAGGAGCATGTTGTCCTCCTCGCAGTAATTGCGCTGGATCCGCACGTCGATGCCGTCGTTCCACAGGCCGAGCCCCGACAGTGCGGCATGCATCTGCTTTTCGACGACGCTCCACCGGCCCGCATCGAGCAGCACCGTGAGATGAGTGGTGAAGGAAGCCATGGCCCGAGGCTACGCCCCGAAACCGGCCCGCTTCAGGGCGTCCGCCATCGAACCGCCGCCGGAGTTGCCGGAGTTTCGGGAGTTGCGGGAGTTTCGGGGCTTCTTGCCCCGATTCTGACCTCCGCCGGCCTTGCTTCCACCATTGCCGCGACCACCACGACCGCCCCGCTCCGGCTTGGCGCCCGGCTCATCGTCGAGGCGGAGGGACAGGCCGATGCGCTGGCGGTCGACGTCGACCTCCATCACCTTCACCTTGACCACCTCGCCGGATTTGACCACCTCATGGGGGTCGGAAACGTAACCCTTGCTCATGGCGGAGACGTGGACCAGACCGTCCTGGTGGACGCCCACGTCGACGAAGGCGCCGAAGGCCGCGACATTGGTGACGGTGCCCTCGAGGATCATGCCCGGGGTCAAGTCCGAGACCTTTTCCACGCCCTCCTTGAAGGTGGCGGTCTTGAACTCGGGACGGGGGTCGCGGCCGGGCTTGTCCAGCTCGGCGATGATGTCGGTGACGGTGGGCACGCCGACGCCGGCCGCCTCGTCGACGAAATCGCGGGGGTTCAGAGACTGCAGGACCCGCGAATTGCCGATCAGCTCCGCCACTCCCAGGCCCGTGGCCGCGGCGATCCGGTCGACGACGCCGTAGGACTCGGGGTGCACGGCGGATGCGTCGAGCGGGTTGGCCGCCCCGCGCACGCGGAGGAAGCCAGCGCACTGCTCGAACGCCTTGGGGCCCAGGCGCGGGACCTTCAGCAGCTCCTTGCGGGAGGTGAAGGCGCCGTTGCCGTCGCGGTAGGCGACGATGTTCTCCGCCACCGTCGAGCTCACGCCGGCCACGCGGCCGAGCAGCGGCGCCGACGCGGTGTTGACCTCCACGCCCACGGCGTTGACGGCGTCCTCGACGACGGCGTCGAGCGAATGCGCGAGCTTCGTCTGCGACACGTCATGCTGGTACTGGCCGACGCCAATGGACTTCGGGTCGATCTTGACCAGCTCGGCGAGCGGGTCCTGCAGGCGGCGGGCGATGGACACGGCACCGCGCAGGGACACGTCCATGTCCGGGAACTCGGCCGCGGCCAGCGCCGACGCGGAGTACACGGAGGCGCCCGACTCCGACACCGTCACCGGCTCGGGGCGCGCTCCCCCGGCCTTGACCAGCAGGTCCGCGACCTCGCGGGCGAGCTGGTCGGTCTCGCGGGAGGCGGTGCCGTTGCCCACGGCCATGAGCTCGACGCGGTGGGTGGCGCACAGGGTGGCCAGGGCGTCGCGGGCGGCGTCCCACTTGTTCTGCGGTTGGTGCGGGTAGACGACGACGGTGTCGAGGACCTTGCCGGTGCCGTCGACCACGGCGCACTTGACGCCGTTGCGGAATCCCGGGTCCAGGCCCAGCGTCGCGCGCTGCCCGGCGGGCGCGGCGAGCAGCAGGTCGCGCAGGTTGCGGGCGAAGACCTCGACGGCCTCGGCCTCGGCGCGCTCCTTCAGGCGCATGCGCGCGTCCAGCGCCGCCGACACCTCGAGCTTGGTGCGCCAGCCGAAGCGGATGGCCTGGTCGATCCACTCGCCCTCGGGCAGGTCGAGCGCGGTGCGGACCATCCCCTCGTACACCGCGTCGTCGCCGGCGTCGATGCCCAGCTGCAGGATGCCCTCGGTTTCGCCGCGCAGCACGGCGAGCACGCGGTGGCCGGGCATGGTCTCCAGCGGTTCGGTGTGCTCGAAGTAGTCGCGGTACTTCGCGCCCGCCTGTTCCTTGCCCTCGACCACGCGTGCCGACGCCGCCCCGGTCGCCCAGACCCGCTCGCGCACCTCGCCGACGAGGTCGGCGTCGGTGGCGAAGCGTTCGACCAGGATGGCGCGGGCGCCGTTCATGGCGTCCTTCGGCTCGGCGAAGCCTTCCGTGACGTAGCCGGCCGCGAGCTCGGCGGCGGTGGCGGTGTCCGCGCCGCGGGAGAGCAGTTCGTCGAGAAGCGGTTCGAGCCCCGCCTCGCGGGCGATGTCGGCCTTCGTGCGGCGCTTCTTCTTGAACGGGAGGTAGAGGTCCTCCAACCGCGCCTTGGTGCCGCAGGCGAGGATGAGGGCGCGCAGGTCGTCGGTGAGCTTGCCCTGCTCCTCGATGGCCGCCAGCAC
The DNA here is from genome assembly GCF_012837295.1 of Corynebacterium sp. GTDB lineage: Bacteria > Actinomycetota > Actinomycetes > Mycobacteriales > Mycobacteriaceae > Corynebacterium. Next base: position 4,925 of record NZ_DURI01000130.1, read on the forward strand.
CGTCTTCTTCCGGTCCTCGAGTTCGCGCAGGTAGGTGAGGCGCTCCTCGATGGTGCGCAGCTGCGCGTCGTCGAGGCCGCCGGTGGCCTCCTTGCGGTAGCGGGCGATGAAGGGCACGGTGTTGCCCTCGTCCAGGAGTTTCACGGCGGTGGCGACGTGCGCCTGGTCGACCCCGAGTTCGCGGGCGATGGTGGTCTCGATCATTCCGGCGAGTCTAGTGGCCGCCGCCCGTCCGCTTTCCGACGGCCCCACGGGCGCGCTTGTGCTAGTTTGGATAGCACTATGAACGGTATGGACGAACTCCGCGAACTGCCTCCCGGACTCCTCGCCGCCTTGGGTGCCCTGGTGGCGGTGCAGCTGATCCTCATCGTCGCGGCGCTCGTCGTGCTGGTCCGCACCCCCGCGGACCGCGTGAAGCTGCTGCCGAAACCCTTGTGGGCCCTGGTCATCCTGCTGACCAACGCCATCGGCCCCATCGTCTTCCTCGCCGCCGGCCGCGAGCGGCGTGCACCCGCAACCACCGGCACCACCCGCACCACCGGCCACCCCACGGCGCTCCTGTCCCGCTACGGGGCGCCCGCCGCCGGCCCCGACCCCGCCCGCTACCCCGACCCGGCCATCTCCTTCGAGTCGGTGCGCAAGTCCTACGGCGATCACCTGGTCCTCGACGACGTCACCCTCGGAGTCCCCCGCGGTTCGGTGTTCGGGTTCCTCGGGCCGAACGGGTCGGGCAAGACGACGGCCCTGCGGATCCTGATGGGTCTCTCCCGCGCCGATTCCGGCTCCGTGCACCACGACGGCCGCATCGGTTTCCTCCCCGACGTCCCGGCCTTCGACCCGTGGCTCACGCCCGCCGAATACCTGCGCCTGTCCGCCGAGCTGGAGGGCTTCGCCAACAGGGGGCCGGACCGTGAACTCGACGCCCGCGTCGCCGAGGCCCTGGACCTGTCCGGGCTCGGGCAGGTGGACCGGCCGATTTCCGGTCTCTCGCGCGGCATGCGGCAGCGGCTGGGCATCGCTCAGGCACTCATCGCCACGCCGGGCATCGTCGTCCTCGACGAGCCGACCTCCGCCCTCGACCCCATCGCCCGGCGGGAGGTCCTGGACGTCATCGCCTCGCTGCGCGGCCGGGCGACGGTCTTCTTCTCCACCCATTCCATGTCCGACGTCGAGGCCGTCTGCGACCGCGCCGCCTTCCTCGGCCGGGGCCGCATCCTCGCCACCGGGACGCTGCCCGAGCTCGTCGGGAAGTTCGGTGACCCGGGCCGCGTCACCGCGACCTTCCGCGGCGCGGCAGACGCCTCCCCCGGCGCCATCGCCCGCACCCTCGCCGACGCCGGTTTCCGCGACGTCTCCGTCTCGCCCGGCGGCGCGCTCGACGACGCCTTCGCCAACGCCCTGGAAGGTTCCCGATGACCGCCGTCCTGCTCCGCCGCCAGTTCCGGGCCCTCCGCGCGTCGTGGGCGACGTGGGCGCTGGCCGCCGTGGCGCTGTTCTTCGCCGTGCTCTCCCCCGTCACGGCCCGCTATCTGCCGGAGATTCTCGGCGGCCTCATCGGCGGCGACGCCGAGGCCATCCCCATCGACGTCTCCGCCCTGCCCGAACCCGTGCCCGCCGACGCGTGGGCGCAGTGGTCCTCGAATCTGGCGCAGCTCATCATCGTCATCGTGGCGGTCGTCGCGGCCTCGGCCGTTTCCGCCGACGTGGCCCGCGGCACCGCGGTCCCCCTCCTCGCGCGCCGCGTCACCCGCCCCGGGCTGTGGGCCACGGCCTTCGCCGCGGTGGCGGTGACGGTCGCCGCGGTCACGGTCGTTTCCACCGCCGCGATGATCGCCGTCACCGCCCTGCTTTTCGACGGCCTCGGCGCCGGTGACCTCCGCGTCCCCGTGGCCGCGTCGGCTTTGTGGCTGTTGTTCGCCCTGTCGCTGGCGGCCGTGACCATGGCGGCCTCGGGCGCGGGGGCATCGTCGTTGGCGGCGGCGGCCGTCGGCATCGCCTACTTCGCGCTGCTGGCGGTCGCCGGGATGTGGCCGGTGATGGTCGATTGGAGTCCCGCCGGCCTGCTCGCAGCCGCCGACGGCACGGCGCATGCGGGGGCCGTCGCCGTCACCGTCGCGGTCACCGTCGCGGCCGTCGCAATCGGCCTCGCGGCGTTCAATCGCCGCGAGCTTTAGGGGGTGCCTGGATGCGTCATCAGCGCGAACGCGATGAACCCGGGCTCCGTGGTCAGCTCCGCGTACTCCGCGGGGAACGCCTCCCGCATGGATTCGGCGGGCCGGGTCTCCACGATGGATTCGATGACGAACCCGGCGGCAGCGAAGTCCGCCGCCCACGCCTCCAGCGGCGCCCGCCGGTACCCGGTGCGCAGCCCCATCCGCCACGTCTCCGCCACCCGGGCGTCGGTGAAATAACTGCCGCCCAGTCGGCGCCAATCGGTGGTCGGGTGGCTGGTCGAGACGAGGACGCGGCCGTCGTCGGCAAGCAGGCGGCGCATCTCCCGCAGCGTGCCGGCGACGCCCGTGACCGCCGCGCCCCGGTCGAGCAGCTCCCCGACGTAATGGCCCGGCCCGCACCCCGCGTCCAGCACCGTCAGCCCGGCGACGTCGCCGAGCATCCGCAGCATCGTCGGCCGGTCGTAGTGCGCGTTCCAGGCGCCGTCGCGGGCGTGCGCGTCGAAGGCGTCGGCGTGCGAGTCGTACATGGCCATGCGCCCAGTGTCCCAACCTAGGATCGGATCATGCTCATCAACCTCGATTCCGCCTCGACGACGCCGCTGTACGCGCAGCTGGTGGCGTCGCTGCGGCGGTCGATTTCCACCGGGGAGGTCGGCGTCGGCGAAAAGCTGCCGACTGCCGCCGACCTCGCCG
>NZ_DURI01000131.1 GCF_012837295.1 Corynebacterium sp.
CGCCTTCGCGAATCCCTCCCAGCCCACCCCGCGGTCGAGCATCGTCGGCTCACCGGCGAACAGTGCGTGCGCGGGGCTGTGGCCGCCGAGCGGGGTCGCGGTCAGGCGCTGCAGATGGGGCCAGCACTAGTCCAGGTACAACATCGGCGGGACGGCCTTGCCTCCCATCGTCGACGTGCCGTCACCATTCGGAACGAGCCCCCACGCATCCCCGAGCGGATCATCGGACAGGAACGGACGAGGGTCTTTGGGGGCCGTTTCGTAGTGGTCGGGATGAAGCGGATATGCGTAGTAGCGGATTCCCATGACCTGATCGTGCGGTGGGGGAGGTGCGGCGGCAACGGATGCGCGGCCGATTGTGGATGAATCCGGTCGGGTCGTTCACCCTGTGGGTGGACCTCGCACACGGGTTCCCCTGCCTGGGCAGGGAATTTCCGTCGCTGGAACTATAGTCGGGGATTCCAACGCAATTCGCGCGAAAGGCGGAGCCAGTTAATGGTCGACCCGAAGAAGGATGCCGAGAAATCGGTCGACGAGGTGTTTGACGCCGAACCCGTGGAATTGGGGGCTGACGTTCCTGAGACGGGACAGGCGTATCAGTCCATCAACGACCTGATCGGCGAGCAGAATCGGGAAGCCGAGGAGTTTGCGAAGAGCTTCCTCAAAACGGTCTTGAGGCTTCGCGGAGTTCGAATCGAACGCGAGCAATTCCTCCGCTCGGAGCTGCATAAGCGCGGTATCGCCCGTGAGGTGATCGACGAGGCGATCGCGACGTCGCCGGCGGCCGCAGGCATCGATGTGGTGCTCCTGGATGACATGGCCAACGCAGCGATCGCCTTCGAAACCCGCAAGTCTTCGGCACTGTCCTTCGCCGCGGGGCTACCGGGAGGCTTCGGTTTGCTGGCCACCGTTCCCGGTGACGTCACCCAGTTCTACGTCCATGCGTTCCGCGTCATGCAGAAGACCGCGTACGTTTACGGATGGCAGTCGTTTCTGGAAGATTCGAAAGAGGTCGACGACGAGACGCTGGGCAAGCTGTCGATGTTCCTCGGCGTCATGTTGGGCGTGGGAGGGGCGTCATCGTCTTTGACCGTGTTCGCGGCATCGGTTGCGAGGCCGGCGATTCAAAAGCAGGTCGCCGGCAAGGCGCTGACGAAAACCACGTGGTACCCGGTGATGAAGTCGACGCTACGGGTCATCGGCGTGAAGCTGACGAAGGACAGCCTGGCGAAGACCGTCACAAAGGTCGTTCCCGTGGCCGGTGGCGTCATTTCCGGCGGCATGACCTTCGTGACGCTGCGGGGACAATCCAAGAGGCTCATGGAGCATCTCCGAGAGCTGCCGCCGCCCAACGTCGACGCCGCCGAGTGGCGAGCATTGGTGACGCGCGCCGACGCAGAGGAAACGTTGCGCGATAATTCCGTGCTGTCCTCCGTCGGCGGAGCCGTGTCGAACGCCACGGAGACCGCGTCCACCCAGGCGCGAGCGGCGCTCGACGGAGCTGGTTCGGCCGTGAAGGGCGCGGCCAGCGGCGCCGGGTCTGCCGTGAAGGGCGCGGCGAGTGGCGCCGGGTCTGCCGTGAAGGGCGCGGCAAGTGGCGCGTCCGGACGGCTGAAGTCCCTGGTCCGCCGAAAGAATCGTGACCTCGACGAGGCGGGCGTGGATGACGACGATCAGGTTGATTCCGCGACCTAACGCGACCGCGATTCCACCGGTATCCTCGCGCACACCCCGGCTCCTGGGCCCTCGAGGAAGGAATCCCATGACCATCGACAATGGCGCACCGGTTTGGATCGACCTGGGCGCACCCGACCTGGAATCGGCGAAGGACTTTTACCGGGAGCTTTTCGGGTGGAACTACACATCCACCGGCGAGGACTACGGCGGCTACCTGATGGTCGACGTCGGGGTTCCGGTCGGCGGCGCCGCCCACAACATGAACGAGAAGGGCGAGTTGGACCCGTCCATGCCGGCCTGGTTCACCACGTATCTCAAGGTCGCCGACATCGATGCCGCGGTCGCCGACGTTTCCGCCCACGGCGGCCAGGTGTTCGTGCAGCCGATGCAGATCGGCGACATGGGGTCCATGGCCATCGTCGACGCCCCGTCGGGCGCCGCATTCGGCCTGTGGCAGACGGGTACTTTCGATGGGTTCGATACTTCCGGGCGTCCCGGCACGGCCGTCTGGTTCGAGTCGTTGACCACCGATTTCGATGCGGATGCGGCGTTCTACCGTGAAGTTCTGGGGTGGGAGACCGCCCCGGAAAACTCGGCCGGCGCCCGATACGTCACCAACGCCGCCCATGACTCCGCCCGCGCCGGTCTCATGGATGCCGCGGGCGCGCTTCCCGAGGGAGTGCCCTCCCATTGGCGGGTGACCTTCGGCGTCGAGGACGTCGATTCCGCCATTGCCGCGGTGCGGGAGCACGGGGGTTCCGTGCTGCAGCCGGCGCACGACTCGCCCCACGGCCGCCATGCCGTCGTCGCCGACCCCCAGGGCGCGCCTTTCGCGATCATCGAGGTGCAGGCGGTGTCGTAGTCGCCGGGCCAACACGGCGGCGAGCAGGCTCCCCGGGCACTGCGGGGATTGCCGCGATCCGTGGCCGGGCCTACGCCCCGGGCCCCAACCTCCCGACCATGGACACGTCGTTGAGCAGCATCGACGGCCACCGGTCGACGTCCGCCCTCGTCGTCGCGACGTGCAACTCCGCCTGCGGCATGAGCTTCGCCAGCGCCTGCGCGGTCGTCAGCGGATGGGCGGGATCCTGCGTCCACGCGAGAATCGTGGTCGGGACGTCGATGGTGGTCAGCGCCTTCTGCGGCGGCAGATCGCTCTTCGCGGCCCCGCGAAATACCCACGGCAGCAGGCGGGCGGGGACGTCGGGGCTGGTCTCCGGCGCGCCCGCGATCGCCGGCGGATCGATGTGATCGCGCTCGATCGCCAGCAGCGCGCCGACGCCATGCTTGTCGACGAGATCCGCCGTCCGTTCGTACTCCGCCGCCTTCGCCACGCGCGACGCCCACGCGGTCGGCGGGGCCATCAACGTGAAACTGCTGAACCGGCCCGGATCGAGCAGCGCTGCGTGAAGCATCGTTGCGCAGCCCATTGACGGGCCGACGCCGTGGACGCGCTCGCCGGGGAACCGGTCGTCGAGAAGCAAAAGCAGGTCCTCGGCCAGATTCGGCCAACGGTAGTCTTCCGCGACCGTGCGCCCGGACGACTCGCCATGGCCGCGCGCGTCGTAGCGCAGCAGCCGCGTGCCGTGCAGGCCACGGCCCAAATCGAGGTTGAGCAGACGGTCGCGGGCCCGGCTCGACGTCAGCCCGTGCAGCTGGACGACCGCGTGCCCGCCCTCGTCGCTGAATTCCGTGGCCAACTCGGCGCCGGGCACCGCGAATCGATGGTTCATTCCCTCATTCACGTTGCGCCCCATTTCCGACACGTTTCCGAATCGTATACATCAAATGTCGAATTCGATTTGCGTCCCACGGTGCGATAATTGCTCCGTAGGGTCGAATTCGTGAGATTGACCAATGTAGCGCACCTCGGCCTCCCTTTCGGCAAGCTTGCGGGATACGACGTCCGCGTTTCGCGCACCGGACGGCAATTGCCGATTTCGTTCGACCAGCGCCGCCACGTCGGCCATGGCGAACGCCCCGGATCGTGGATGGCCATTGCTTTCACGCTGCCGTCGGTCGTGGATTGCGATCGACTCGCCGCGGCGTGGTTGGCGGTGGTGGATCGCCACGGCGCCTTGAAATCGGCCTTCATCCAGGGCGAATCGGGCGATGCCCAGGACTTCTCGCTGGAGGAGATCGACGTCGCACCGGGGGAGTGGGTGGACCACGGGGTCGGCGCCGGTGAGGCCATGAACGAGGCGCTCCGGCGGATCCTCGACGAACGCTGCACGCCGTTTTCCGCACCGTCCCATCGATTGTGCGCAATTCACGCGGTATCGGAAACGACGGTGATCATCGGCGTGGATCATTCGCATACGGACATGTGGTCGATGCTCGTGATCCTCCGGGATTTGCTCGGAGCATTGGGCGAAAACGCCGCGAATCGCGTGCCGCAATTGGCGGGCGTCCCGGCGTTCGCCGAACACGCCGAAGACATGAGGAGCCGTCGTCCCGCCCCCGACGAGATCCGCCGGCGGTGGGCGGAGGTGCTGGTGGCCAGCGGTGGCGTCATGCCGCGGTTCCCCCTGTCGCTGGGCGATCCGGGCCCGCACGTCGAGCGTGTCGAGGTCCGCGACGTCCTCGACGTCGACGATGCCGCGGCGTTGTCCGCGCAGGCCCGCGACGACGGTGTCTCCTCGCTGTCGACGGTGGTCGCGGCGATGACCTCGGTGACGCGCGAGCTGGCCGGCGCCCCGCTGCGCGCGGTGTTCCCGGTGCACAGCCGCTACGACCGGACGTGGCACGATTCCGTGGGGTGGTTCATCACCAATTCGGTGCTCGAGTCGGGCGACCCGGACCCGAAGGCGTGCGCCGGCGCGGTGAAGGAGGCGGTGCGGCTGGGATCGTGGCCGTTGGAGGACATCCTGGAACCGTGGGGCGGCATGCCGGATTCGCCGGGCATGTTCGCCATTTCCTGGCTGGATCTGCGTCGGCTTCCCGTTCGGGTCGATTCGACCGGATTGGGCGCGCAGTACGTTGGCGCGAGCGTCCGCCCCGATGGCGTCATGCTGTGGTTCATCCTCGACGACACCGGCCTCCACCTGCGCTGCCGCTACCCCGACACCGCCGAGGCCCGCGCGGGCGTGGGCGGATGGCTCGACGCGCTGGTCCGCGACATCCGCAATCGCGCGTTCGAGTCCGTCGGCGGCCTGCTCGCGGTGTCGGGCCGCAGGTTCCGCGTGCAGAGGGCCGTCCGGTCGGACATCGCCGACATCGTCGCCTTGCTTTCCGACGACGAACTCGGCGCCGCACGCGAGAACGGCGCCCGCGACCACGTCGGGCATGCGGCGTACGACACCGCCTTCGACGCGGTGTCCCGTGACCCGGGCCAGTATCTCGCCGTGGTCAGGGACGAGGCCGGGGCGACGGTCGGGACGATGCAGCTGTCGATCCTCCCCGGCCTGTCCCGTAACGGGGCGACGCGGCTGCAGATCGAAGGCGTCCGGGTCGCCCCGGGAACTGCGGGATTGGGACTCGGCACCGCGATGCTGGAGTGGGCGCATGAGCATGGCCGGGCCCGTGGCGCGACGCTGGCGCAGGTGACCACGGACCGGTCCCGGTCCAGGGCCCAGTCCTTTTACGAACGGCTGGGTTACGGCGCGAGCCACGTCGGTTTCAAGCGCACTCTGTGATCGGTGGCTGCGTTCGCGGGTAGCCTGCCGGACGTGCCATACACGTTGTCGCATCCCGCTTTCGCCGTGCCGCTTCGCCGCCTGGGCCTGCCGGCCACGGCGCTCGCCATCGGTTCCCTGACCCCGGACGTTCCATTGTGGGCGGATGCCATCGGCGGGGGTGCGGTGCTGGAGACGATCGGCCTGACGTACGCCTTCACTCACTCGCCGACGGGCGTGCTCACCGCGTGCCTGGCTTTCGGGTTGGCATTGGGGGCCTGGTGGCTGGTGGTGCGCGCGCCGCTTTACGACGCTCTGCCGAAACGTTGGCTCACCGGTGCGTCCGGGGCGACGCTGTCGTCGTCGCGCGGGATGGAGGCGAAAGAGCCCGGCGTCGTCGGCGGACGGCGGCGGCCGACCGGCGCGCCCGTGCGGTGGTTCGCCGCCGTGGCTGGGTTGTGGATCGGCGCGGCCTCCCATGCCCTCGTCGATGAGCTCACGCACGAGGGGCGGTGGGCGCACTCCAACGTCGCGTGGTTCGCGCAGGAGCAGGCGGGTCTCGCCGGAGTGAAGTGGGTGCAGTACGTCGGTTCCATCGGCGGGGCCCTCATCGTTGCCGGTTACGTGCTGTGGTGGTTGCGGGCGCGGCGTCGCGTGGCGGAGGAGGGCACCGCCGCGTCGGGGACGGACTCGTTCGTGGGGCGCCCGGCCATGCGCGCGGGTGTGGCGGCGGGCATCGCCGGTGCCGCGATCGTCGCCCTGTCCGCGATCGCCGCCGAGCCTTTCAGTCACGCGGTGTTCCGTGCGCTGACCGCCGGGGTTCTCGTCGTCGCGGCCGGAGCGACGATCGGCGCCGTCGCCTGGCACGTGTCGAGGGGGACGCGACGCCC
>NZ_DURI01000132.1 GCF_012837295.1 Corynebacterium sp.
CGGCGGGGTGGACGAATCCGGGGCGGACGATGCGTCGTGAAGCCCGGGAAAAGCGGAAGGCTAAGTGGGACGAGGAAGGAAAGTGACCGCACGGCAAATATGCGACCGCCCGCCACGACCGGTGCGGTGTGGCGGGCGGTGCGGGTGATGCAGATGTTGCGGGTACTGCCGGTAAAGCTGGTCCCGCGGGGAACCCCGGGGGCGAACTACTGCTCGCTGGGCGAGATGTTCTTCAGGTTCGCGGAAATGATCTCGGACAGCGCCGGCAGGACTCCGGAAGCCTCGCCGACCGGGAGGTGCACGGCCACGAAACGCTCGCGGCCCATCGCGTACCAGGTGCCCACGTCACCGGACGACAGCGACGGCTCGGAGAACCACACGATGTCGTTGATCTGGGTCAGCTGCTCCTCGGTATCGGCGTACCCGGCGGGCGCATCGACGCCGCAGCGCAGCGAAATGAGATTGCCGATGCCGTCGGCCCACACCATCGAGCCGGCGGGCAGGTCGGCGTCCTCGACGCGCTTGCGCTCGCCGATCTCCGTGGGCAATGCCGCCATGAGGGCGGAGCAGCGGTCATCGGCCTCGTCGGCGGCCAAGTCGGTCAGCGGCACGGGGTTCGGGGCGGGGGCGTCGCCGACCTCGGAATCCGGGAGCATCGCCTCGGACAAGCCGGGGATGGCGTCGGCACGGGAGGCATCGGCGGTCACCGCCACGACCGGGGTGCGGCCGATCGCGAACCACGTGGCCAGGGTCGAGCCCTCGGTGGTGTCGTTGATGCGGACCCACTTCACGCCATCGTGCTCCTCGGTGACGGACAGGTCCGTGTACTGGACGGGCACGGAAGCGCCGCAGCGCAGCGTCACCCGCTCATCGGCGGTGTTGCGCCACACCGCCGCACCAATCGGGGCGGGCTCGGCGAGTTCGGCGCGAACCAGCCCGTCGAGACGATCGGGCAGGCGGTCGAGAAGCTCGGCGCACTTCGGGGAATCGTCGTCCGGCATGTCCGGCGCCGACAACGACACGGGGTTGCGGGCCTGGTCATCCTGGAACAGCTTTGCCCCGATGATCACACCGAGAGTGAGCAATACCGCGAGGGCCAGTGCGATGCCCGCACGGCGCCGGTTACCCTGAGCCTGAACGTTTTCTCCCATGTGGGAAAAGTCTACTTCGCCCCCGCCCCGGGCGATGCGCCGCCCCGCGGCGTCCCCGGCGGACCAGGGAGCCGCGGAAGGAACGGTGACCCAAAAGCCATGACGACAGTTGGAGAAGCCGGCGAACACGCCGTCATCGCCGCCATCCGCGAAGCCGCCCCCTCGGCCCGAAACGGCGACGACGCAGCGGTGTTGTCCATGACGACCCCCAACGCCCGCTACATCGCCTCCACCGACATGCTCGTCGAGGGCCGCCACTTCTCCCTCGACTGGTCCACCCCCGAGCAGGTGGGGGCCAAGGCCGCGGTGCAGAACTTCGCCGACGTCGAGGCGATGGGCGCCCGGCCGACGGCGATCCTCATGGGATTGTCCGTGCCGGAGGACACGGATCTCGAGGTTGTGCGGGGCATCGCCAAGGGCCTGCGCGACCAGGGTCGCGAGTGCGCGGCCGAACTCGTCGGCGGCGATGTCGTGGGCGGCGATTCGCTGGTCATCTCCATCACCGCGATGGGCGAGCTCGGCGGCCCGGGGCGCCCGCTGGTCCGTTCGGCCGCGCGCCCCGGCGACGTGGTCATCGCCGCCGGCCGAATCGGGCATTCCGGCGCCGGCCTGGATCTGCTGAAGCGGTACGGATCGCCGTCCGCGGTCCCGGACCGATTCCGGGAGCTTGTCGACGCCCACCTCGTCCCCGATTTCTCCTACGGCCGCGGTCCCGTCGCACGCGCGGCCGGGGTGAATGCGCTGACCGACAATTCGGACGGCCTGATCGTGGATCTCACGGAGATCGCGACGGCGTCGAACATCACCATCGACGTCGACGAGGACGCCATCGCCCCGTCGGAACTGCTCATGGCCGCGGCCGATTGCCTGGACACCGATCCGTGGCGGTGGGTCCTCGCCGGCGGGGAGGATCACACGTTGTTGGGGACGACGCCGGGCGAACCGCCGACGGGATTCCGTCGCATCGGCACCGCCCACCGCGACCGGGGTCTGCCGGTGTCCGTCGGCGGGCGCCAGCCGTGGCTGCGCGGGGGATGGGTGAGCTTCTGATGACCGACGCGCACGGCTCCGGCCACATCTCCCACCCCGGCGACCTCGGTGTCGAACCTGATGCCCGCGGCGTCGACTCGAGCGACCCGCACCAGCGCCCCCTCCCGGTCGAAGCCGGTTGGGCCCGTGCGCTGGAGCCCGTCGCCGACCGCATCCACGCGATGGGCGATTTCCTGCGCGCCGAAAACGACGCCGGCCGCGGCTATCTGCCGGCGGGGGAGGACGTGCTGAGGGCGTTCACCAAGCCTTTCGACGACGTCCGCGTCCTCATCGTCGGCCAGGACCCGTATCCCACGCCGGGGCACGCGATGGGGCTGAGCTTTTCGGTGCACCCGGACGTCCGGCCACTGCCGCGCTCGCTGGCGAACATCTACCGCGAATACGAGTCCGATCTGGGTCTGACACCGCCGGAGCATGGTGACCTGTCGCGATGGACGGACAACGGCGTCGCCCTGTTCAATAGGGTGCTCACGGTGCAGCCGGGCAAGCCCGCGTCGCACCGCCGCAAGGGGTGGGAGGACGTCACGGAAGAAGCGATCCGAGCGCTGGCCCGCCGCGACGCCCCGATGGTCGCGATCCTGTGGGGCCGCGACGCGCAGACCGCGCAACGGCTGCTCGGCGACGTGCCGTGCATCTGCTCCGCGCACCCGTCGCCGCTGAGCGCTTCCCGCGGCTTCTTCGGCTCCCGCCCGTTCTCCCGCGCCAACGACGCGCTGCGGTCGATGGGCGCCGAACCCGTGGACTGGACGCTGTAATATGCCCGCCATGTCCTCGCCCGCCCGGCCCGCCCGGCCTTCCCGGCCCGCCCGCATCGACGGAGCCTCGCTGCTGAGCTGGGCCCGCCGCTGCGTGGTGGTGCTGGAACGGCGCCGCGAGGAAATCAACGACCTCAACGTCTTCCCCGTCCCCGACGCCGACACCGGATCCAACATGGCCGCGACGATGGCGGCGGCGCTGAAGGAAGCCGAAGCCGCCGCCGAAAAGGCCGCCGAGGCAGCGCAAAAGGCGGCCGAGAAGGCCGGCGCCGCCGCGGCCGGCCCCTTCGGGGCGACGGGCCCCTCGGGAGAGAACGACGGGGCGTCGGAAAGCGGGTCCGTACCCGTGGCGCAGGCCCCCGACGCCCACGACATCGCCATCGCGCTGGCCGCCGGCGCCGTCCGCGGCGCGCGCGGCAATTCGGGAACCGTCCTCTCGCAGGTGCTGCGGGCCCTGGCCGAGGCCGCGGCCCCCGGCGGTTTCGTCGGCGAGCACGTGCAAAAGGCCCTGGACACGGCGGTGAAGCACGTCGACCGGGCGATCGCCGACCCGGTGGAGGGCACCATCCTCACCGTCCTGCGCCAGGCTGCCGTCGCCGCGGGCCGGCATGATTCGGCCGACCTCGTCGGCGTCGTCGCCGCCGCCTCCGACGCCGCGCGCACGGCACTCGACCGCACGCCGACGCAGCTCGCCGTCCTGCGCGAGGCGGGCGTCGTCGATGCGGGTGGCGCGGGACTGGTGCTGCTTCTCGACGCGCTTCTCGACGAAGTGTCCGGCGAATCCCCCGAAGAACCCGACCTCCACGTCACCCAGTCCGCGGCAGACGGTCCCGAGCTGGAGGTCATGCTGCTCATCGACGTGACCCCCGACCGGATGGACGAGTTCCGGTCCACGATGCATTCGCTGGGCAATTCGCTGGTCATCGCCGGCGAGGGCGGGGACCGGCACATGATGCACGTCCACTCCACCGACGCAGGGGCCATCATCGAGGCCGTGCTCGACTTCGGGCGGCCGGAGAACATCCGCATCGAGGTCATCGACGACGGTTCGGCCGCCGGCGCCGCTAGCCAGACCGCGCCATCGCGATCGCTGCTGGCCGTCGCCCCGACCGGCCCCATCTCCGAGCTCTTCGCCTCCGCGGGGGCGCATCCGGTGGGGCCGGACGGCGACGTCGTCGGCTCGATCCTCGGGGCCATCGCGGGGCTGCGCGGCGACGGTGACGTCCTGCTGCTGCCCAACGGGCTGGTGGGCAATCGCGAGCTCATCCAGGTGGAGCTCGCGGCCCAGGCCGGCGGCCACTCCATCACCATCCTGCCGACGGCCACCCTGGCCAACGGGCTGGCCGCCCTCGCGGTGCACGACCCGACGATTCCGCTCGCCGTCGACGCCTACGCCATGAGCGAGGCCTCCGCCGGCATGCGCACCGCCACCCTCGACGCCGCGCCGAGCGCCGGTCTCACCGCCGCGGGCCCGTGCGCGAAGGGCGACGTGCTGGCCACGGTGGGCGGCGACATCCTCGTCGTGGCCGACACCGTCGCCGAGGCGCTGACCCGCACCGTCGAATTGATGCTGCGCTCCGGCGGCGAGCTGGTCACCGTGCTGCTGGGCACGGGCGTCGACCCCGAGTCGACCACCGAGCTGCGCCGCCGCCTGGAGGACGTCGCACCTGGCGTCGACGTCACGGCCTACGCCGCCGACGGCATGGCGGAGCTCGCTCAGATCGGCGTGGAGTAGCGGGCGCGGGCGATGCTGGGCTGGTTGGCGACGGCGACGGCCATGACGCCGCTCAAGGACGTCCTCGAGCCGAAGGTCGCCCGCAAGATCAAGGAGTCCCTCGGGGCTTCGTCGGTGGGGGAGCTGCTCTCCCATCTGCCCCAGCGCTACGCCGCCCAGGGCCACAGCCTCAACGTCGACTACGCCCAGGTCGGGGAATCGATCACGGCGGTCGTGGAAGTGGTGAACGTCGCAAAGCACCAGGCCCACGAACAACAGAACGTGACCTGGAAGGACAAGGCCCGGTACCCGCTGCGCGTGACCGTCACCGACGGCGCGCGGACCATGCCGATGCCCATCTTCGGGCAGTCGTGGCTGGGCAGGGTCCTGCACCCGGGCACGCGGCTGCTGGTGCTGGGGACGCTCGGGGAGTTTCAGGGGCAGCCGCAGATCACCAACGCCGACGTCTTGGTCATCGGCGCCGACGGGCAGCCGGGGGCGGCGACCGGGAAGCTGAAGAAGCTCATCGACGGCGCCGACGGCATGGCGGAGCTGCGCGGCCTGCTCGCGCTGCCGTTCCTGCCCATTCACCGGGGGCGGAAGGGGCTGTCCGGGATTCTGATGGCGCTGTACATCCGCCGGGTGCTGCGGTGGCTGCCGCGCCAGCCCGAGCCGCTGCCGGAATACCCCGGCGCGCTGCCCGGCTTCGACACCGCCCTGCGCGAGGCGCATTTTCCCGGACCCGACGGCCCCATGGCGGCGCTGAACCGCCTCAAATACGACGAGGCCCTGGAGCTCCAGCTGGCCCTGGCCCTGCGTCGCGCGGGCAACGCCGAGCGAGTGGCGCCGGAATGCCCGCCGGTCGGGGACGGGCCCGGCCGCGTCGCCAAGCTCGAGTCCCACCTGCCCTTCGAGCTGACGCGCGGCCAGCGCCTCGTCCACGAGGACATCACCCGCGACCTGTCCCGCCCGACGCCCATGAACCGCCTGCTGCAGGGCGAGGTCGGCTCGGGCAAGACGGTCGTCGCCCTGCTGGGCATGCTGCAGGTCCTCGACGTCGGCCGCCAGAGCGTGCTCCTCGCGCCGACGGAGGTCCTGGCGGGGCAGCACGCGCGGACGATCTCGGGCCTGCTTGACGACGCCGGCGTCGACGCCAAGGTGGTCCTGCTGACGGGTTCGATGTCGGTGGGCGAGAAGCGGGCGGCGCTGCTGGACATCGTCAGCGGCGAGGCGGGCATCATCGTCGGCACTCATGCGCTGCTCAGCGACGGCGTCGAGTTCTTCGACCTGGGGCTCGTGGTCATCGACGAGCAGCACCGGTTCGGCGTGCGTCAGCGCGACCGGCTGCGCGAGCGCGGCCGCGACGGCATGACCCCGCACGTGCTCGTGATGACGGCGACGCCCATCCCGCGCACCTTGGCCATGACGGTGTTCGGCGACCTGGACGTCTCCGAATTGAAGGAACTGCCGGGAGAGCGGCAAGAGGTGAAGACGATCGTGGTTCCGACCGTCGAAAAGCCGACCTGGGAAGCGCGTGCCTGGGAGGTCATCAAGGAACAGGTCGATGAGGGGCACCGGGCGTTCGTCGTGTCGCCGCGGATCCTCGGCGAGGGCGAATCCGTCGAGGACAATTTCGACCTGGCGCGCCGCAACCTGCCCGGCGTCGACGTCGGGTTCCTGCACGGCCGGATGTCGCCGGAGGAAAAGGGGGCCGCGATGGCCGACTTCGTCTCCGGGCGCACGTCGGTGCTGGTGGCGACGACGGTCATCGAAGTCGGCGTCAACGTGCCCGAGGCGACCGTGATGATGATCCGCCGCGCCGAAAGCTACGGCGTCTCCCAGCTGCACCAGCTGCGCGGGCGCATCGGCCGCGGCGGGCTGCCCGGCCGGTGCTTCATGTGCACCGAAACCTGGTCCAACACGCCGGAGCGGGCGCGGCTCGAGGCGATCGCCGAGACCAACGACGGTTTCCAGTTGGCCGAGATCGACGTGCGCACCCGCAAGCACGGCGATGTCCTGGGCGAGGGACAATCGGGGCTCACCGCCGGGCTGGGGCTGCTCAACCTCGGGGAGGACGTCCGCGTCATCGAGCGGGCGCGCAAGGACGCCGCGAAACTCGCCGCCAGCGATCCCGATTTCGCGCGCCGCCTGACCTACGACATCACCGACGAGGAAGCCGGCTTCCTGGACCGCAGCTGAGTCGTTCGCGGCGTCGCCCGTAGACTCGGGGCCATGAGCGAAACGAACGGTGACGACGGTGCCGTGGTCGTGTGCGCCCCCTTTGCGGGAGTGGCGCGGCTGCAGGTCGCCGAGGGCGATGACGTGACCACCGGACTGCCCGTGGCGGTGGTCGAAGCCGTGAAGCTGGAGGCCCCGGTGCCGGCGCCGTGCCCCGCGACGGTGACGAAGATCCTGGTCGAAGACTTCTCCGACGTCTCCGGCGGCGACCCGCTGCTGATGCTGGAGCCGAAGGGCGCGGTCGCGCCGGGCGAGGCGGGCAGTGCGGGAGAGGCGGGGGCCGCCCGATGACCCGCATCATCTCCGGGGTGGCCCGGGGCCGCAGGCTCGTCGCGCCCAAGGGCGACGCCACCCGGCCGACGACCGACCGGGCGCGGGAGGCGATCTTCTCGTCGTGGTCGTCGCGGTTCGGCATCGAGGGCACGACGGTCCTGGACCTGTTCGCCGGTTCCGGTGCGTTGGGCCTGGAGGCGGCGTCGCGCGGCGCCGACGAGGTCGTCCTCGTCGAGTCGAACCCGGCGGCGTGCCGGGCGATCCACACGAACATCGACACGGTCGGCCACCCCCGCGTCACCGTCGCCGAGATGAAGGCGTCGACCTACCTGGCCGGAGCGCCGACGGACCATTTCGACCGGGTCATCGCCGATCCGCCCTATGAGCTGGCGGGGGAGGCCGTCACCGAGATGCTCGAGGCCCTGCGCCCGGCCCTGCGCGACGGCGCGGTGGTCACCGTCGAGCGCCATTCTTCCGACGACGAAACCGTCTGGCCGGAGGGATACGGCATCCTGGAGCAGAAGCTCAAGCGCCGCATCCACGGCCTGGCCCGCTTCGACACCGCGATCTACCGACGAGGGGACGACCAATGACCCACGCCTGCTGCCCCGGTTCCTACGACCCGTTGACCAGTGGCCACCTGGACGTCATCGAGCGCACGTCGGCGCTATTCGACGACGTCACCGTCCTGGTCACCCACAACCCGAACAAGCAGGGGATGTTCACCCCCGAGGAGCGGATGCGCCTCATCGAGGAATGCACTGGCCACCTGCCCAACGTGCGCGTCGACTCCTGGTCCGAACTGCTCGTGGACTACACCACCGAGCACGGGATCCTGACCCTGGTCAAGGGCCTGCGGTCTGCGATGGACTACGAGTACGAGGTCCCCATGGCCCAGATGAACCGCCGCATGTCCGGCGTCGACACGCTGTTCATCGAGGCCGACCCGAAGTACGGCCACGTCTCGTCGACCCTGATGAAGGAAGTCGTCCGCTACGGCGGCTCCGTCGAGGGGCTCGTCCCGGAGCCGGTGCAGAAGGCGCTGCGGGCGCGGCTGACGTAGGCCGTCGTCAAGCCGCAAAACGCCGTGGCCAGCAATCACGGCATCCCCGCAGGTCATCGCGTAACCTGAGCGGCATGTACCGCGTCTTTGAAACCCTCGATGAACTTGTCCAGACCGTCGAGGAAGCTTATGGCGTCCCGATGACGGCGAACTGCATGGTGCCGCGCCGCGACGTGCTGGTGCTTCTCGACGAATTGCGCAACGCGTTTCCCTCCGAGCTCGATGATGCGCAGGATGTCCTCGACCAGCGCGACATGATCGTCAGCGACGCGGAGGCCACCGCCGCCGAGTCGATCGCCGCGGCCGAGGAAGAGGCCCGCCGGATCATGGACGAGGCCGAGGACCGCTCCCGCCGCATGGTGGAGGACGCGGAGAATCGCGCCCACGCCACGGTCGCGGAGGCGCAGAACGACGCCGACCGCCGCCGCGAGGACGCCGATCGCGAATACCACCAGGTCACCGAGCGCGCCGCGTCCGAGGCCGACCGCCTCGTCGCGTCGGGCAACGCGGCCTACGACCGCTCCGTGCAGGACGGCCTCGCCGAGCAGCAGCGCCTGGTGTCCGAGTCCACCGTCGTGCACGAGGCGAACGAGGAGGCCCGCCGGGTCGTGGAGTCCGCCTACGCGGATTCCAAGCGCCTGCGCGGCGAGTGCGACGTGTACGTGGACAACAAGCTCGCCGAGTTTGAGGCCTCGCTGTCGGAGACCCTGCGTTCCGTGGGCCGCGACCGCTCCGCCCTGCGCAAGGGCGCGGGCGCCTCGGGTGCCGTCGGCGCGGACCGCTCCGACCGCTCGGAGCGTTCCGAGCGCCCGGATCGCGAGGATCACGGCGGGGAGCGCCAATACGACCGCGGCGGCGACTACCGACGCTGACGCGGTCGCCGAAGAGGGACTCCGGCGGGGGAGGTAGGATGACGGCATTATGACTGCCGTTTCCCCTTTCGTGTTTGACGTGGGCCGGGTGCTGCGCGAAGGCGCGCCCGAGCCCTTTTCCCGTGTCGGCGA
>NZ_DURI01000133.1 GCF_012837295.1 Corynebacterium sp.
GATGCCCGCCTCGAGCGCGGGTTCGGCGAACTCGCGGTGCCGGAACACGGGCGTGGCCACGTAGATGCCGTCGATGTCGCCGCGCTCGAGCAGCTGCGGGAACTCGTCGTAGTCGTACACCGCGACGCCGTCGGCGGTGGCCCGGCCGTGAGCGTCCGGGTCATCGTCGGGCCCGGCACCGGCGCCTTCCTGCTTTGCGACGGCCCGCGCCTTGGCCTCCGAGCTGGTAACCACGGCGGCGACTTCCGCATCGGGGAGGCTGCGCAGCCCCGGGATGAAGGCCTGCTGCGAGATCTGGCCGACGCCGACGACCGCGAAGCGGAAGGGTGCCGCCTGGGAGTCGGACGAGGCGTTGAGCCGGGAATCGGACGTGGATGAGGTCTGGTTAATGTCAGTCATCAACGCCGACGGTACGCGCGGTCCGGTGGTGCCGCCAGGGTATGCGGCGCCATCCGGGCGTCCGTCGGCGTCCTGTGCGACGCCGTCATCCGTTGCCGTTTCGTGGGGTCAGCCGATGCCGCGGTCCATCGTCCAGACCAGTACCTCGGCATCGTTGACGGCGGTCGCGGGCAGTTGAGCAGCCTGGTCTGAATCGGCCGAATCTGGTCCGTCGGCCGTGATGCGGGCGACGTCGCCGTCGTAAAGCGTCTCGTCCCCGAGCGACATCGAGCCGGAGGCGACGAAGAAGTGGGTGAACCGCGACAGCGGCACGTCGACGGTGCGGCCGGCGGGGAGGCGGCCGATGCGCAGCGTGGCGCCGGTGGTGCCGATGGTCAGCGGCGCGAGGCCCGGCGTGCCCGACGCGACCGGGACCAGCGTGCCGTCGGCGAGTGCGTCGTTGAGGTCGGCCTCGTCATGTGAGGGGGCGGCGCCGAGTTCGTCCGGCGGCAGCCAGGCCTGGATGACCCGCAGCTTCTTGCCGTCGAGGTAGCCGGAGGCGTTGAGTTCGGAGTGGCGGATGCCGCGGCCGGCGCTGACGCGCTGCGCCATGCCGGGGGAGAGGATCGACTCGGCACCGGCGGCGGAGCCCTCCATGCCGCCGTCGTCGCGGTGGCGCAGGCGGCCCTCCATCACCCACGTGACCAGCTCGACGTCGCGGTGCTGGTGCATGTCGAAGCCCTCGCCGGGCGCGACGACGTCGTCGTTGTGGACCATCAGCAGGCCGAAGGCGTTGCCCTCGAGGTCGAAGCTGCCCGTCGCCGGGAACGACTGGCGCGACAGCAACGCCGAATCGCGCCACGTCGAGCGGTCGGCGGCGCGGATGATGTGGATCTCGGTGGGGGCGACGGCACTGGATGGTGACATGTCAACTATCCTAGTGGTTCGGCCGCGGAAGTCCAGGGTGGATTGCCCTGGCCGCGCGAACGCTACTTCTTCCGGCCGACGAGGTAGTACGCGCCGGGGCCGAAGGAGTTGATGAAGCTCAGCGCGAACCACAGCCACTTCGGGCCGCGCACCTTGTCGGCCGGGCGGCCGGCAAGGTCGCGCCACACGCCGACCTTCGCCGCCAGCTCGGCGACGACCGCCGAGATGATGCCGATCTTCGCCGGCAGGCTGAACTCCTTCCATTCGGAGAGCTTGCCGGACAGGGACTTCTTGACGTCGATCTTCTTGGCCATGCCACGACTTTACGTTGTGAGATTCGCCCCCATCCGGGCTTCCCACGGAGATCCTTCGGTATTGGCTGGGATATAACCGATGGTCGGGTCACTTAATCAGCGGCCCGTGTCATCTCACGAGAAACCGCCGAGGCCCACGCATGAGCAACCATTCTTTCGCCGTCATCGACCTGGAGACCACGGGCTTCTCCAACGCGGACCGGATCATCGAGGTGGGGGTCGTGTTGGCGGATGCGGCGGGTCGCGTCGAAAAGCGATGGCGGACGCTGGTACAGCCCAACCGGGGCTTCGACAACGGCTTCGTGCACGGGATCACCGCGTCGGACCTCGTCGACGCGCCAAGGTTCGAGGACATTGCCCTGCGACTCGCGGACCTCCTGAACGGGCGGGTCGTCGTGGCGCACAATGCTTCCTTTGAAAAGCGGTTCCTCACCAACGAATTCGCCCGCGCGGGCCTGCACCTTCCCGCCGAGGGCGGATGGTTGCTGGACACGATGCGTTCGGCGAAGGGGATCTTGCCGGGACCGTCGTACAAGCTGGCGGCGTGCCTGGAGAACATCGACGTGGAGAATGCGGCCGCGCATACCGCGCTCGCCGATGCCGACGCCACCGCATGCCTGCTGGCGTACCTTTTGCCGTGGATGACCGACGATCTCGCTTACGCCGAACCATTGAGCCTGGATGATTTCGATCTCGCGGTGCTGCCGCCGTCGACCGTGCCGCTCCTGGTCCGCGATGACGGATTGTTTGCGGATGAGGGCGACGGTGCCGGTGACGGCCACGAATCGGACGGCGGTAATGCGTCTCGCGCCGATGATTGGATGCGGCGCATCACCGATGCGGCCCCGGGTATCGGCGACGACGCCGCAGACCAGTACATGACGCTCCTCGCCGACGCGATGGTCGACCACCGGCTCGACGATGACGAGATCGCGCAGCTGCTGGACACCGCCCATCAGCTCGAGCTCTCGGACGACGACGTCGCGGAGCTCCACGAGCTTTACCTCCGCCAGGTGTCCGTCGAGGCATGGGCGGACGGAGTGGTCACCTCCGACGAACGTGAGCGGCTATTGACCATCGCCGACGAATTGTCGATCGGTCGGGCGCGCGCCGCCGTGTGGCTGGCGGAACCGTTGGGTTCCTGGACGACGGTTCGACGCGACACGGGTGAAGCGGGGGATGTCGACGAGGCCCGCAACGGTGGTGACGCGGACATCGCGCTCCAACCCGGCGACCGGGTGACGTTCACCGGCGCGATGGCGATTCCGCGTGAAGAGTGGTCGCGCCGGGCGACTGATGCAGGACTCGACGTGGGTGGGGTGTGCAAGCGCAGCCGCGTGGTCGTCGCGGCCGACGTTTCATCGATGTCGCGCAAGGCGAAGAAAGCCCGGGACCTCGGGGTTCCGGTGGTGGGCGAACGCGAGTTCGCGAAAATGCTCGCCGACATGCTCGATGAGGCGGGGACGGCGACGGCAGGAACTCCGTACGCCGCAGATGAGGCGCGAGCGACGACGGAGGACCACGGGGACCAGGTGGGGGAGACGGCTCCCGATTCGACCGTTCCCGTCGTCGACGTCCCCGGGGACACCATCGCCGACGTTGCGGTGCTGGACCTCGGGCAGATCTTCCCGTGGTTGGGCGACGTCCCCGAAACGCGGGCCGATGCTGCCGGTGTCGTGGAATCGTGGCTGACGTATCGCGCGGATGTCCCGTTGCATGCGATGTCCCCGGTGCTCGAACCCTCCACCCGTCCCGATGGCGTTGACATGACTTTGAAGACGACCGCGATGTGGTTCACGGAGTTCCCGGAACCGCTCGCCGCGTCGGCCGAGGATCTCCGCGAGTTGCGCCATGTCGGGCGGGTCAAGCTCCGCTCGTTCGTCTACGCGACGGTCCTGCAGGCCATCGATGATGCCGAAGCCCTCGACGGCGATGCCGGGACGGTTCCTGCCGATGCGGGTTCGGAGCTTTACGACGGCGCTGGGGCCGATGAAGAGGACGATTTCTATGGTGCAGCCCTCTCGCCGACGTTCGACATGTACTCGGAGTCGGCGTCCAGCACCGTCGGGGCACTTGACGCCGACGAAATCGTTGCCGGCTGGGTGGCGTTGATCGGCGGATGGCCGACGTCACGCGAACCGGACGTATTGGGCACTCCGCCGGGGCTCGTGCGGGACGCGTTGGACGAGGCGGTGGATCCGGTCGAACGCGTTTTCAACCGGGCATTGGCCGAGATCGACGAAGCAGTCGGCGTTGGGGACCCCCGCCGCGCGGCCATCGTCGAAGGGCGAGTCGCCCACAATCGGACGCTCGAGGAACTCGGAAGGGATTTCGGCGTCACACGGGAACGGGTTCGCCAGTTGGAGAAGAAAGTGCTCGGCGATCTTGCGTCGGCGGGCCCTGCCTGCGAGATGATCCATGCCGCCCTTGCCGTCCGCTTCGGGCCCTGTACCCCCGAAGCCAATCTCCTGGGGGTTTGGCCCGGACTCGAAGCAAAGCCGAGTACCGTCGAGGCCCGCCTTCTCGACGTGTTGCCCGCAACGGTGGCGGGAGCCGCGGCTGAATGGCGTGTCGAGGATGGTTGGTTCTTGTTGGGTGATGTCGACGCGGACATCGCTGCTGCGCTGGAATCATGCGCGGACGGCTACGGGATCGTCGACATCGATGTCGTAGCGAGCATGTCCGGTCTTGATCGGTCAGTTTTGGAGCAGCGTCTCCGGGATACGACGAATGTCGAGGTCCGAGGGGACAGAGTTTTCACCCGCATCGCCAGTATTCCCGAGCGTGCGGCGACCGAACTCTTTTTGGCCGAACGTCCATTGACCACGGAAGAACTTCATCGGGCTCTGGGGAATCGATCTCTTACGTCGATTTCCAACGCGCTGAGCGTCTCGGACCAGATCGTTCGATGTGGACGCGGTACTTGGGCATTGGCGGAATGGGGCGAAGAAGAATGGACTACGATCTTCGATTTGATCAATCGCCGCATCGATGAATCGGAAGACGGGTATGTCGCCCTCGAAGACCTGAACGCCGACGCCGATCGGTTTGGGGTGTCACATCGTTCGATCCTCGCGTACGCCTCGACTCCGGAATTCGTCATCGAAGACCGACGGGTGCGTCGCGCGGGGGCAGATGAAAAGCCCACGGTCCGCGCTACGCCGGAGGAAACCCGGGCGTTGTACCGCCGGGACGGGAAGTGGAGTCTGTTGGTCACCGTGACCCGTGACCATCTCCGTGGTTCCGGGTCCCAGATCCCGGTCGGGGTGGCGGTGCATTGTGGACTCGAATTCGGGGAGTCCATCCAGATGCCGAGTCGACTCGGTGACCAGAGGGTGTCGTGGGGGCGGTCGATGACCAACACCGGCACAATCTCCCGCTTCATGACGGACCTCGGTTGTTCCGAGGGGGACCGCGTCTGGCTGATCTTCGGCGATGAATTCGACGTCGTGCCGGCGACGCCCCGCCGGGAAGGTCTTACCGGGATAGCGGAACTGCTCAACGCCACTGGGCTGGACGACATCTGCGATGCCGATGCGGACATCGACGAGGTGCTCGGCGTAGTCAATGAAGCGATGGACCTGTCGGCCGATGCTGCTCGCCGAAAGACGGTGTCCCGTCTGCGCCATCGCCGGGATGAGGACCTCGCCGAACTGGTCAGGGGACTGTGAACCGGGTGCTGACGTCGTCGACGATGTCGGAGAACTCCTCGGCGTAGGCCAGGTGCTTGCGCAATTTGCGCAGTCGCTCCGCCGTTTCGTCGCGGACGGACTCGACGACCGCGGCGGCGTCGGCGTCGGCGGGGTCGTCGTGGAGCGCATCGACGGCGCGGGCGAACTCCCGCATCCGCTCCAGCGGGAAACCGAGGGGCTTCATGCGGCGGATGGTCAACAACCGCTCGACGTCGGCCTCGGTGTACAGGCGGAAACCGCCGGGGGAGTACGCCGACGGGCTGGCCAGGCCCATCTCGTCGTAGTGGCGGAGGCTGCGGATCGACAGGGAGGTGCGTTCGGCGACTTCGCCGATTTTCATCAGCGGCGCGCCGTCGTTCGTGTCGCTCATCGTTTCTCCTCCGGTGTCCGCCCCCGATGCTACCCAGCGCCCCGGGGCCTCCGGTTGCGGCGAATGGCCCGTCGATTGGTCGGGGGCGAACTCTACCGCTACGGTAGGTTCGATTCTCACGTTGGGGGAGGGTTTGCCGCGGCGGATCGTCCCCCGTTTTCCGGAAGGCCATCAATGACGAACAGCGCCGACGATGCCGCACGCCGCGACGTCGTAAAGCACGAAACCCCGCACGACGACGCGCGCCGCACGGACCGCCGGCCCGAGCCGGACGCGCCCGTGGGGGTCGTGGACTCGTTCAAGTTCGCGTTCTCCTCGCCCGTGCGGCTGCGCAAGGAGGTCTTCGGCGGGCTCGTCGTCGCGCTGGCGCTGATCCCGGAGGCGATCTCGTTTTCCATCGTCGCCGGAGTCGACCCGCGGCTGGGTCTGTTCGCGTCCTTCGCGGTTGCGGTGACCATCGCGTTCACCGGCGGTCGGCCGGCCATGATTTCCGGCGCGGCCGGTTCGATCGCGCTGGTCATCGTGCCGCTCGTGCGCGACC
>NZ_DURI01000015.1 GCF_012837295.1 Corynebacterium sp.
GACGCCGCCGCCGGCGCGGGGATCGACGCGGTCGGGCGTCGCGTCGGCAAGCTTGGCCAGCTCGGCCTGCGCCTTGCTCAGGATGCCGACGACCTCGTCGACGTCCTTCGGGTGGCGGCCGTCGAGCAGGGTGTACGCGTCGCCCCAGGTGTAGTCGGTGGCGACGCACTTGGCCTGCACGGTCTCCAGCGCCTCGCGCAGCACGGCGGTGGCGCCGACCAGCGCACGCGGCCCCGGGGTGAAGCCCATGACCAGCGACGGCTTGCCCATGAGCACGCCGGAGCCCATCGGGCGGGAGCACCAGTCGATGGCGTTGGTGATCACGGCCGGCGCGGTGTGGTTGTACTCCGGGGTGATGATGACCAGGCCATCCGCGTCGCGCACGGCCTCGCGCAGCTCGCGGGCGGCATCCGGCTCCTGGCCGGGGACGTCGAGGTCCTGGTCGTAGAACGGCACGTCACGAAGGCGCGCGAAGACGACGGCGGTGTCGCCCTCCGGCAGGTGGTGGATGAAGGCCTCGGCCAACTGTCGGTTGGTCGATTCCTTGCGGAGGGAACCGAGGAAAATGACGTAGTTGCTCATGTGTCAACGATACCGCCGGATGCCCGGTCGTGAATCGGCGGCGCAGCCGCGGCGCCTGGCCGGACGCGGGGAGGTGGGCGTCGTCAAGCCAACCCGTTTTAGTGTGGGGACATGGACGAAGCTGATCGGGACGCCGGGCCCGCGTACGTCGGCCGCTACGCGCCGTCGCCGACCGGGCACCTGCACCTGGGGAATCTGCGGACGGCGGCGATCGCGTGGGCGCGGGCGCGGTCCGTCGGCGGGCGGTTCCTGGTGCGCGTGGAGGACATCGACCGGCAGCGGTCCCGCCCCGAATTCGAGGAGCAGCAACTCGCCGACCTCGCGGCCATCGGCCTGGACTGGGACGGCGAGCCCGTGCGCCAGTCCGAGCGCGATTCGCTTTACGACGACGCATTGCGCCGTTTGCCGACCTTCCCCTGCTTCTGCTCCCGCAAGGACATCCAGCGGGAGTTGGCGGAAATGGGCGGGGCACCGCACGGCGCACCCGGCGCGTACCCGGGGACCTGCCGCGACCTGTCGGAGGCGGCGCGGGCCGAGAAGACGGCGGAGCTCGCGGCGTCCGGGCGGGGGCCGTCGCTGAGATTGCGCGCCGACGTGCGCGAATGGCGGGCCGAGGACGCGCTGCACGGCACGATCGTCGATGCGGTCGATGACATGGTGCTGCGGCGCGCCGACGGGATGTGGGCGTACAACCTGGCCGTCGTCGTCGATGACGCGGACCAGGGCGTCACCGAGATCGTCCGCGGCGATGACCTGCTGAGTTCCGCGCCGCGCCAGGCGTATCTGGCGCACCTGCTGGGGGCACCGGAACCGACGTACGCGCACGTCCCGCTGGTGGTCAACGGCGAGGGGCGGCGGCTGGCCAAGCGCGACGGCGACGTGACGCTGCGCGACGTCTCGGCCGGGGAGGCCCAGCGGTGGATCCTGGATTCGCTGCGTGCCGGCGGTGGCGCGGGTGGCGAAGACGCCGTGGCCGAAGGGCTGATGGGCATGGACCTGAGCGACGTCGATCGCATCGCCGACCTGCCCGAGGTGTTCGACCTGATGGCCATTCCCCGTGAGCAGGTCGTTTTCCGCTGACGAGCCGCCGCTGCCGTGCCCGCCGTTTTCCGCACGCCCGCCGCGTCCTCCGCGCTTAACCCACCCCGAATGGTGTAACCCACCCGCTATAACGGGTGGGTTACACCATTCGGGGTGGGTTAGCCATGAAGCGGGGCGATGGCGGCGCCGTTTCGGCACTGTGGTGCGCTGCGGGTGGTCCGCGCCGTCGCTAGCCTGGGGCCATGAACGCCACCAACGACTCCCGGCCGACGCTGCTGGTCGTGCACCATTCGCCGACGCCGCTGCTCCGGGCCGTGCGCGACGCCGCGCTGGACGGCGCCCGCCACCCCGAGATCGAGGGCGTCAACGTCCGCGTCGTCGAGGCCCTCGACGCCACCGCCGCCGACGTGCTGGCCGCCGACGCGTACCTGCTGGGGACGTCGGCGAACTTCGGCTACATCTCCGGCGCGCTGAAGCATTTCTTCGACTCGACGTTCGCCGAGTACAACGCGGCCGCGGAGGCCGGCGACGTGCCCAAGGGTCGCCCGGTGTCGTGGTGGATCCGCGGCGGCTACGACGTCACCGGCGCGGCGAAGGCCATCCGCTCGCTGACCACCGGTTTCGGCTGGGAGATCGCGGCGGAGCCGGTGGAGTTCGTCGGCGAACCCGACGACGCGACGAACGAAAAGCTGCTGGAACTCGGCGGCACGATGGCCGCCCTGCTGATGGACCCGACAACGGACCCGACAATGGCCCAGACGATGGACCAGACGATGGAGGACCCCCGATGAGCGCCCCTTTCGCCACCACCACGGGCGACGGCGATTTCTACGATGACCCGGCTGCGGCAGTCGACCGGCTGATCGAGATCTACGACGCCAACACCTCCTACCTGGTCGATTGCTACGCCGACGCCTGCCGTGACCGGGCTGCCGGCGGGGAGGCCCCGGCGCCGGTGACGGCCTGCTACCCGGAGCTGCGGTTCACGGTCGATGTGGTGGAGGGCGTCGATGCGGCGCTGTCGCACGGTTTCGTCGACCGCGCGGGCACGTACGCGACGGCGATCGCGCGGCCGCGCCTGTTCGCGCGCTATTTGCGCGAGCAGATCGGGGATTTGCTGGCCAGCCACGGCGGCGAGATCGAGGTCCGGGTGTCGGATACGCCGATCCCGCTGCGCCTGACGCCGACGTTCGACGACGCGCCGCCGGTCGAGGGTCTCGATGCGATCGATTTGGCGGTGATCGACCGGGGTTTCACGCCGGTGGATTCGGCGTTCGTCGACGACGTCATCGCCGATGGCGAGGCCGATTTCCTGTCGCTGCCGATCAAGCCGCTGAGTCTTTTCGCGGCGCCGCGCGTCGATCTGGCGCTGCAGCGCCTGGAGCATTACACGGGGTCCAGCGCGGAGCACATTCAGCGTTTCGTGCTGTTCACCAATTACCAGCTGCACACGGACGTGTTCCTGGAATACGCGGCGTCATTGGCGGATTCGCTTGACGACGGCACGGTGCCCCCCGCGTCCGCCGCCGACTTCGATGGGCCGGCTTTCATCGAGACCGCGGGCCCGGACGCCGGCACCGAGGTGGACGAGGACTCGGTGGCAGGCGGCGGGACGTCGCAAAGCCCGTACACGCATCTGATTTGCCCGGGCGACGTGTCCTTCCCCATCGGCGAGGTGCCGGGGCCGGCGGAGTGCCGCGCGCATGCGTCGTCGGCGCAGATGCCCGCGTACCACCTGGTGCGCGAGGACGGGCTGGGGGTGACCATCATCGACATCGGCGTCGGTCCCTCGAACGCGAAGACCATCACCGATTGTCTGGCGGTGCTGCGGCCGCATTGCTGGATGATGGTCGGCCACTGCGCGGGCCTGGACGGGCGGATGCGGATCGGCGACATGATCCTGGCCAACGGCTACGACCGCGCCGACGGGGTGCTGGATGACCTGGTGCCGCTGGAGAAGCCGATCCCGCCGATCGCCGAGGTGCAGATGGCGGTGACTGCGGCGCTGCGGCGCGTGTCCGGGCTCGACGGCGACGAGCTGCGCAAGCGGTTGCGCACGGGCACGGTGCTGTCGACGTCGGACCGCAACTGGGAGTGGCGGGCGCAGTCGGACATTTACCGTGAGCTGCAGAAATCCACGGCCATCGGCGTGGAGATGGAGTCGGCGACCATCGCCGCCAACGGGTACCGCTTCCGCGTGCCGTATGGGGCGTTGCTGAGCGTGTCCGATATGCCGCTGCATGACCAGCCGAAGCTGCCGAAGGCCGCGCGGGCGTTCTACCAGGCGTCGAAGGTCGAGCATCTGATGACGGCGGTGCGGGCCTGCGAGGCGATGTCCTCCAACCCGGCGGAGTTGCATTCCCGCAAACTCCGCCGGCCGGTGGGCGAGGTGGCGTTCCGCTAGGTCGCGGAGGGAGAAGCGGAGCCAGTGGCGGCGGCTGCGCTGTTCGTCTTGCCGGCGGCGGCATTCTTCGCCGCGGCCTTCGCCGCCTTCTTTTCCTTCCGGCGGTCCAGCGCGGCGCAGATGGCCTCGTAGGACCAGTGCCACACCAGCTCGACGGGGCCGCGGGGGAAGCGGCGCAGCCACAGCGCGGAGAACGCGACCAGCAGGGCGGCGATGCCCAGGTAGATCAGCAGCGTCCAGTAGGTGTACCACTGGCCGGCGATCATGTCGGCGACGCCGAAGCCCCACTCGTAGAAGATGATCGACGCGATCAGGTTCTGGCCGATGTAGCAGGTCAGCGCCATGCGGCCAACCAGGGACAGGGCGCGGCCGACGGGGCCGACGACCTTGTCGGCGGGGATGTCGCCGGCGTCGGCGCGGCGGGTGTGGCGGACGTAGAACTCGGCGACCAGCGCCAGGACGCCGAAGGCGACCATCGCGGAGGTGATGTAGCGGGTCGTGCCGGCGAAGCCGGGGTCGGACAGACGCAGGTACCAGTCGATGGGCAGCCCGATGCCGAAGGACAGGCCCATCGTCCACTTCCGCAGCCGCGCGCCGCGTTCCTCGAACAGGCCGGCGCGCCACGGGTAGCGGCCGGGCCACTTCTCGCCGCGGCGGATGGCGGATTGGCGCTGAATTTCCAGGCCGATGCCGAACATGATGGTCAGCAGGCCGATGAACTTGCCGTCGGTGACCAGGTTGAGGGCGTTCTGGATGAGCTCACTGGATTGAGTGACCCAGTTGGTGGCCGCCTCGGCTCCGTCACCGGCCCCGTCGCCGTCGGCGGTCATGCCTGCGTCGAGGGCCCCGGAGACGCCGGCGCCGAAGACGGCGGGCGCCGAGCCGGAGGTGGCGCCGGCGGTCCGGTCGGGCGGTGGATTTCAGTGATTACAACGGAGTGTGGGACGTAAAGTTCCCGTTTTCGCGAAGTTGTTGGAAAGTAATGCCGATTTCAGCCAAAGCAGAGGTAATGACATTCAAAAGTGCAGTTTACAAGCAAAAACCCGGGCTTTGCGACGGTGCCGGCACCCTCGTTGCGCGGTGGGAACGTCGTAATGCGGCGCATACCCCGGGTGGGTATGAGGGTGATGCTAAAAAGGCCTTGCGTCATACCCCCTATGGGTATAACGTCGACCATGCAAGCAAGACGGGGGCCGTCGACCGGCGGCCATCGACCACATGGCCGCGGATCCGCGGCTGACGACGAGGAGCATCACCATGAGCATCAAGACGAACTACACCGTCACCGGCATGACCTGCGGCCACTGCGAGGCATCCGTCAAGGAGGAGGTCTCGGAGGTTCCCGGCGTCACCGC
>NZ_DURI01000134.1 GCF_012837295.1 Corynebacterium sp.
CGCGTGGGCCAGGTGGGCGTGCGCGTCGGCGCGATCACGTCCGCGTCCGACACCCTGGACATCCACGTGGAGGGCCCCGGCGGCCACACCTCGCGCCCGCACCTGACCTCGGACGTCGTTTACGCGCTGGGCAAGCTGGCCACCGATCTGCCGGGCCTGCTCAGCCGCCGCGTCGATCCGCGCACGGGCACCGTCCTGGTCTTCGGTTCGGTCAATGCCGGCTACGCCGCCAACGCCATCCCCGCCGAGGGGCGGCTGCAGGGCACGATCCGCACCGCCGACATCAAGACCTGGCGCGCCATCGACCCGCTGCTGCGCGAGCTCATCGACCAGGTGCTCGCCCCGACCGGCGTGACCCACCGCCTCGACTACGAGCGCGGCGTGCCGCCGGTGCTCAACGACGACTACTGCACGGCCCTGGTCGCCGAGACCGTTCGCCGCGTCGACGAGAACGCGGTCATCGAGGCCCCGCAGTCCTCCGGCGGCGAGGACTTCGGCTGGTACCTCGAGCACGTCCCCGGCACCATGGCGCGCCTGGGCTGCTGGTCCGGCCGCGGCGAGAAGCACGACCTGCACCGCGACGACATCATCGTCGACGAGCGGTGCCTCGGCGTCGGCGTCCGCCTCTTCGGCGGCATCGTGGCGCGGTACGAGGACGGCGATCCGGACCGCACCGACGGCGTCTTGTGACGGGCCCGACTTGACGACGTCCCGGCCGGGCCGTCGTCAAGCCAAACGACCCGAACCGACGGAATCCGGGGCCTCCACTAGACTGGGCCGCGCACTGCAAGGCCCGAAACATGGAGGACCCGTGACCAAGAGGATCGTGATCATCGGCGGTGGCCCCGCCGGCTACGAGGCGGCGCTCGTCGGCGCCAAGTACGGTGCCGAGGTCACCGTGGTGGAAGACGCCGGCATGGGCGGCTCCTCCGTCCTGTACGACTGCGTCCCGTCGAAGGCGTTCATCGCCGCGACCGGCGTGCGCACCGACATGCGCCGCGCGGACGACATGGGCCTGCGCCCGGACTTCTCGTCGCGCAAGATCGACTTCACCGCCGTCAACGACCGCGTCCGCCACCTGGCCGAGTCGCAGTCGGACGACGTCCGCGCGCAGATGGACCGCGAGGGCGTGCGCATGCTCCAGGGACGCGGCCGCCTCGACGATTACGAGCCGGGCCGCATCACCCACTACGTCACGGTCGAGCTGCTGGAGGGCGGCGAGGAGACCATCGAGTGCGACCTCGTGCTCGTGGCCACCGGCGCCTCCCCGCGCATCCTGCCGGGCGCCCGCCCGGACGGCGAGCGCATTCTGACGTGGCGCCAGGTCTACGACCTCGAGGAGATGCCCGAGCACCTCGTCGTGGTCGGTTCCGGCGTCACCGGCGCGGAGTTCGTCTCCGCGTTCACCGAGCTCGGCGTGAAGGTGACCATGGTCGCCTCCCGCGACCGCATCCTGCCGCACGAGGACGCCGACGCCGCCGACGCCCTGGAGGGCGTGCTGTTGGAGCTCGGCGTCGACGTGGTGAAGAACGCTCGCTGTGATCTCGTCGAGCGCACCGAGGACGGCGGCGTCCGCGTGGTCACCTCCGACGGTCGCGAGGTTCTGGCCTCCCACGCCCTGATCACCGTCGGTTCCATCCCGAACACCGCGGACCTGGGCCTGGAGGCCGTGGGCGTGGACATGACGCCGTCCGGCCACATCAAGGTCGACCGCGTGTCCCGCACCTCGGTGCCGGGCATCTACGCCGCCGGCGACTGCACCGACCTGTTCCCGCTGGCGTCGGTGGCGGCCATGCAGGGCCGCATCGCCATGTACCACGCGCTGGGCGAGGGCGTGTCGCCGATTCGCCTGCGCACCGTGTCCTCGGCCGTGTTCACGCGCCCGGAGATCGCCACCGTCGGCGTCTCGCAGGCGCAGATCGAGTCGGGCGAGGTTTCCGCCCGCGTCGAGGTGTTCCCCCTGGCCGGCAACCCGCGCGCGAAGATGCGCTCGCTGCGCCGCGGCTTCGTCAAGCTGTTCTGCCGCAAGAACTCCGGCATGATCATCGGCGGCGTCGTCGTGGCGCCCACGGCCTCGGAGCTGATCCTGCCCATCGCGGTGTGCGTGTCCAACCAGCTCACCGTCGCCGACCTGGCCAGCTCCTTCTCGGTGTACCCGTCGCTGTCGGGCTCCATCACCGAGGCCGCGCGCCAGCTCATGGCGCACGACGACCTGGACTAGCGGCTACTTCGCCGTCAGCTCGGCGTGCTTGATCTCCACCTCGGCGGCAGCCGGGTTGGTGGCGTGGGTGCCGTCGGAGTACAGGACGGTCGGCACGATGCGGTTGCCGCCGTTGACGGACTCGACCCACTTCGCCAGGTCGGCGTGCTTCTCCACGTCCCACGCCTCGAACGGCACGCCGCGCTTCTTCAGGCCGCCGATCAGCGACTGGCAGTACGGGCACCAGCTGGTGGCGTAGATGGTCACGGCTTCGGTGGTCTTCGGCAGGGTCATCTTGTCGTTGCTCATGAACCGTGCAACGAGGCCCCCGCCGGGAATGTTCCGGGTCACCCCCGCAGGGTGGCGGACATCACCGTTTGCGGCGCTCGCGCATTGCTTTGCGACGCCGCCGCGCACCAGTCAGTCCTCGTCGGCAGTACCGGCCGTCAGTACTCGTCTTCGGGGCGCGGCCGCCACGTGGTGAAGCGGTAGCGCGGGCCGTTCGACGACGTCGCCCACTCGCCCTTGCGCACGGGCTTCCAGCCGAGCAGCTCGGGTGCGCGCACCGGGGTGGCCACCTCGAAGACGCCGTCGACCTCGGTGACCTCGCACTCGTCGGCGATGCGCAGTGCCTCGCGGTAGACGCGGCCGCCGCCGATGATCCACGCCACCGGCACGTCGCCGAGCATGTCCAGCGCCGCGTCGAGGGAGTGGGCCAGTTCCGCGCCGGGGACGTCCTCCGGCGTCAGCGACCGGGACAGCACCACGTTGCGGCGGCCCGGCAGCGGCCGGAACTTCGCCGGCAGCGAATCCCACGTGCGGCGGCCCATGATCACGGGCGCGCCCATCGTCGTGGCCTTGAAGTGCGCCAGATCCTCCGGGATGTGCCACGGCATCGAATCCCCGTCGCCGATCACGCCGTCCGAGGTCTGCGCCCACATCATGCGGATGGAGGCCGGACGGCCGGGACGGCGGCCGTCGTCACGCGAACCCTGGGCCGACTCGAACCCGGACATCAGACCGACACCTGCCCGCGGATCGGGGGATGGGGGTCGTATCCGACCACCTCGACGTCGTCGAAGTCGTAGTCGAACAGCGACTCCGCCTTGCGCAGCTTCAGCGTGGGGTAGGGGCGGGCATCGCGGGAGACCTGCAGCTCGCACTGCTCGACGTGATTGTCGTAGATGTGGCAGTCGCCGCCGGTCCAGATGAACTCGCCGACCTCCAGGCCCGCCTGCTGCGCGAACATGTGCGTCAGCAGCGCGTAGGAGGCGATGTTGAACGGCACGCCCAGGAACATGTCCGCGCTGCGCTGGTACAGCTGGCAGCTCAGCTTGCCGTCGGCGACGTAGAACTGGAACAGCAGGTGGCACGGCGGCAGCGCCATGTTCTCCAGCTCCGAGACGTTCCACGCCGACACGATGTTGCGGCGGCTGTCCGGGTTGGTCTTCAGGGTCTCCAGCGCCCGGGAGATCTGGTCGATGTGCCGGCCGTCCGGCGTCGGCCACGACCGCCACTGCACGCCGTAGACCGGGCCCAGCTCACCGTCGGCGTCGGCCCACTCATCCCAGATGGTCACGCCCCGGTCCTGCAACCACTTCGCGTTGGAGTCACCGCGCAGGAACCACAGGAGCTCGTAGATGATCGACTTGAGGTGGACCTTCTTCGTGGTCAGCAGCGGGAAACCCTCGGACAGGTCGTAGCGGATCTGCCGGGCGAACAGCGACCGGGTGCCGGTGCCCGTGCGATCGGCCTTCGGGGTGCCGTCGGCGAGGATCTCGCGGAGGAGATCCTCGTACGGGGTCTTCACCGCTGCCTCTGCGGTGACGTCGGCGGTGGCGGAAGGGGTGGTGATCGCGCTCATGCGGCCCAGGGTACCGGCCCGCCGGAAGAGGGTCGGAGGGCGGTGGCCAGCCGGCTAGAAGTCGCCGTGCTCCTTCTTGTACTCGGCGACGGCGGCGAGGATGTCGTCGGCGATCTCCGGGCGGCAGAACAGCATGTCCGGCATGAAGGTGTCCGCCTGGTTGTACTCCGGCTCGGAGCCGTCGAGGCGGGAGACGTGCAGGCCCGCGGACTTGCACACGCCCACCGGTGCGGCGGAGTCCCACTCGTACTGGCCGCCGGCGTGGATGTACGCGTCGGCGTCGCCGAGCAGCACGTGCATGGCCTTGGCGCCGGCGGAGCCCATGGGGACCAGCTCGCGGCCGAGCTTCTCGGCGACGTACTTGCCCACGGCCGGCGGGCGGGTGCGGGAAACGACGATCTTGTTCGACATCGGGCCGGTGACGGCCTTGGCCTCGCCGGTGTGGAAAACCTGGCCGAGGTCCGGCAGTCCGACGGCGGCGTGGACGGGGGTGCCGTTCTCGATCAGGGCGATGTGCACGGCCCAGTCCTGGCGGCCGCCGGCGAACTCGCGGGTGCCGTCGAGCGGGTCGATGATCCAGACGCGGGAATTGTCCAGGCGGTCGCGGTTGTCGGCGGCCTCCTCGGACAGCACGGCGTCGTCGGGGCGGTGCTGCTGGAGCACGCGGGAGATCCATTCCTGCGCGAGGGCGTCGCCGGCGTCGCCGAGCACGCGGCCGCGGAGCAGGCCGACGTTGCGAACTCCCTTGAGAATTTCGCCCGTGCCCTGGGCCAGTCGGAGGGTCAGGATGTCGTCATCGACGTAGGCAGACATGTCTCCGATCATAGGGGGTGGCCCATCGCCGCGCCCGATGTGGCCCGCGTGAATAGTCTCGGTGCCATGAACCTTCTGCTCAACCTCATCTGGCTCATCTTCGGCGGCATCTGGCTGGCCCTCGGCTACATCGCGGCGGGCATCGTGGCCTGCATTTTCATCGTCACCATCCCCGCGGGCGTCGCGTCGTTCCGCATGGCGTCCTACGCGCTGTGGCCCTTCGGCCGGGTCGTGGTGGACAAGCCCGGCGGCTCGGCGGGGCTCAACGTCTTCATGAACGTCGTCTGGTTCGTCATCGCAGGCATCTGGCTGGCGATCGGGCACATCACCACCGCCATCGCGCAGGCGGTCACGATCATCGGCATCCCGCTGGCCATCGCCAACGTGAAGATGATCCCCGTCACCTGCTTCCCCTTCGGCAAGGACATCGTCGACGCGGACCGCGCGCGCGGCGGCTTCTCGCCGTTCTGACGGGTTCCGCATCGCGCGGGCCTGCGGCTTTGCGACGGCCGGCCATTTCTTTCGGTTCAGTGTCAAGTCGGTAACGACTGTCTTGTGATCGGCATTTACCCTTGCCGGGAGGGTTAATCGTCGTTACCATCGGGGCGAAACGAAGCAACGAACCGAACTGAAAAGGTAGACGACCATGAAGCTGCGCAACCGCACCGCCGCCCTCCTCGCCATCCCGGCCCTGACTCTGGCCCTGGCGGCGTGCTCCGACAACGAGGACACCACGGTCGTCACCGACGCCCCCGCCGAGACGAAGGTGTCGGAGGCCATTTCGGGCGACGGCGACGACGCCACCACGACCACGGACGGCGACGCCACCACCACGACCACCCAGGCCCCGCTGGGCCAGGAGGCCGCCGTGGTGCAGGTCGGCGGCAACGACGTCGACGGCCAGTTCACCCCGGTGCGCTGCACGATGGACGACGACGACAATGACCTCGACATCGAGATCGGCGCCGACGATTCCGACACCGGCCAGGTCGACATCGACATCAACGACCCGAACGGCACCCCGGTGCTCGAGTCGCTGGACATCGACACCGCCAACATGGACATCGAGATCGACGACGACAACGCGCAGAATGCGGTCGTCAACCGCGACGGCGACAAGTGGACCATCACCGGCACCGGCAAGTACGACGACGAGGATCGCACCGACGAGGTGCGCGTCGAGGTCATCTGCCCGGTGTAAACCGACTGCACGACCACGCCGGACATGCATTAGATCGGCTGGGCGGTGGCTCGCCTTCGGGCCCACCGTCTGACGCGAACCCCCGCTCCGAAACGCCGGAGCGGGGGGTCATTGTCGTGTGGGGGC
>NZ_DURI01000135.1 GCF_012837295.1 Corynebacterium sp.
GGGCGCGGTCGGAGCAGCCGGAGGCGTCGTCGAGCCACTGGGTGGCGCGGCCGACGGTGGGGGCGTCGCCGTCGGGCTGGACCTCGCGGCGGGCGCGGACCCAGTCGATGACGCGGGTTTCGGCCTCGGGCAGGCCGTGGAGGGTGGGCACCCCGAATGCGGAGCACGCCTCGGCGAAGAATTCGTGGCGCTCCACTTGCGGCGACGCGCCCGTGATGTCGGGCGAGTAGGCGACCATGAGCGCCAGGTTGTCCGGTCGCGGCGTCTGGGTGACGGCCTCGTCGGAGTGGTTGCACGTGAGCACCGAATCCGGCTGGCTGCGCAGTGCCGCGGTGTAGGGGTGCAGCGGCCAGTGGTCGCCGTAATGGTCGGCGGAGGTCTCGTGCAGGGCGGCGGCCAGGCGGGCGCGGGTGGGCACGTCGTCGCGGTCGCCCCAGCGGGCGTTGGCGGCCAGCGCGACGGCGGACTGCAGCGCGGCGAGTTCGCCGAGGCCGCGGCCGACCGGGATGGTCGACGCCCACCGCACGGTGACGCCGGCGCCGGTGCGCGGGATCAGGTGCATCGTGTGCTGTAGCGCGACCACGGCCGCGGCGACGGCGGTGACCTCGGCCGGGTAGCCGGCCGGGATGGCGTCGGGCATGGGCAGCGGGGTTTCGTCGCCGATCCGAGTCGACGCGACGATCAGCTCGCCGGTGTCGTTGGGTTCCAGCGCCACGGCGACGGATTCGGGCAGCGCGGTGGCCAGCAGCATCCCGCCGGTGGCGGCGCAGGTTTCGCCGAGCAGTTCCACCGATCCCGGCGCGTGCGCGATCGTCGCATCCGGCCCCGCGTGCTCGCGGACTCGTTCGACGGCGGCGGGGACGGGCATCGGGGACCTTTCGACGGTGGTGGTGGACGGGCGCGACGGCGCCGCGGTCACCGGGTCAACGGTGCCGCGTCGCCGCAAGCCATGACCTGAGATAGTACCCGCGGGTAACCTGGACACAACCGGCCCGTCGGCCGCGGCGACCCCCTGTGCGGGCGCTCGGCCATCGCGTCGGCGTGAAGAGCCCAGGACTTTTCCAGGACTATCCCAGGAGGATGACATGGCCGACGACGCCAAGGATTGGTACTACACGCCCTCGACCCGCGAGGTCACGCGCGGCAAGCAGAGCGGGTGGGACGACCGGATGGGCCCCTACGCTTCGGAGGCCGAGGCCCGCGCCGCGATGGAGCGCGTCGCCGCCCGCAACGAGGCCGCCGACGATTGGGACGAGGAAGACGACGAGTGGGGCAAGCCCCCGGCTGACGCCTAGTTCCTCCGTCCCGGCGGGTGGCTTTCCTCATCCGCCGATGCCCGGGCCTCGCTTGACGACGCCCACGTACGACGAAACCGGCGCCCCTCATCGGGGCGCCGGTTTTCATGTGTCGCGGCTGCGGCTGCGGCTGCGGCTGCTGCGGTAGTCGCTGCCCGCTACACCGTGGCGCGGGCGTGATCGGTGCGGGAGACGTCGGCGGAGGTGCCGCGGGCCCGTCGTGAAGCGAGAATGGCGTCGACGGAGAAGCGGCCCGAACCGAAGGCGGCGAGGAACAGCGCGCCAGCGCCGATGGCGATGACCAGCTCCGGGCCGCCGTCGCCGACGAACATGCCGGCGCCGGTGTG
Source organism: Corynebacterium sp. (assembly GCF_012837295.1). Classification (GTDB taxonomy): domain Bacteria; phylum Actinomycetota; class Actinomycetes; order Mycobacteriales; family Mycobacteriaceae; genus Corynebacterium. Next base: position 1,643 of record NZ_DURI01000135.1, read on the forward strand.
GGCGATGGCCCAGGCGGCGAGCATCTGCAGGGCGACGATGATGCCGACGATCGGCTGGAGCGCGCCGGCGAGGATGAGGATGCCGCCGACGAACTCGACGATCGCGGCGATCCACGCGGTGACGGTCGGGGCCGGGGCTCCCATGTCCTCGAAGCCGGCCTGGGTGCCGGCGATGGTCCAGTCGAAGAGCTTCTGCCAGCCGTGGGCCAGCACGACGGCGCCGAGGCCGATGCGGGCGATGAGGCCGAGGATGTCGCGGGCGACGGTGGGGAGGTGGGGGAAGGTCATTGTCTTCTCGCTTCACATAGTTGATGATGTATCAACAACGAGGTTACAAAAAATGCTGACACGTACGCAAACTGCATGCGTGTCAGCACTTTTCGGCCATCCGGACGGCCCCCCGCGTCAGTCGCCGGCAACGTCGTCGCCGTCGCGGCAATCCGACCGGCGCCCGCGTCAGCTGCGCTTCGAGCGCTTAGCCTTCTTCGCCGCGTCCTTCGCCGCCTTCTCCCGGGCCTTCTCCATCTTCGACTCGAGCTTCTCGTACGCCTTCAGCACGCCCTCGACGTCGTCGTCGTACGCCTCCAGCGCCTTCAGGCCGTCGGTGCGCTCGATCTGGTACAGCACGCCGTACCCGAAAGTGTCCTGGTCATGCGAGTGTGCGCGGCGCGCCTTCTGCAGCAGGACGTGGCGGGCGGTGCAGGTGTCCTGGAAATCGCCCAGCGACGACTGCAGCGTCTTGCACGCCGCGTACAGCTTCTTCGTGGGCAGCCCCGTCGACTGCGCGGCCTCGGCGGAGTAGCGCAGCTTCTTCGCGGCCTTGCGCACGTCGTGGAAGTGCTCCTCGCGCTCGGCGACCGGGATCGACGTGTCATCGCGGGCCTCGACCGCGATGCGGTGGCGCTTCTGGAACTTCTTGAACGCCTTCGCCACGTGAATCGCCAGCACCGCGTTCGTCTCCGCCCGGATCTGCTCCGGAGACTTCTCCGGCGCGGGCTCCGGCTCCGACTCGGCCTCTGCTTCGGCCTCAGCCTCCGTCTCGACGTCGCTTTCCGACGGCTCGTCCGCACCCTCATCGGCGTCCCCGTCGGAATCGGCCGGGGCATCGGCGGTGGTCTCGGTATCGGTGTCGGAATCGGGCGCGGGCTCGACGGTCGGCTCCTCGGCGAACTCGTCATCGTCGGATTCCGACTCGTCGACGATGCGGCCCGCCGTCTCCTCCGGCGAGATCTCGTCGTCCTCGGGCTCCTCGGCGGGAACGTCGGCGTCGTCAAGCGAAGCCGCGGCCTTTTCGGCCTTCTCGGCCTCCTCGCGCTCCGCGTCCTCCGCGGCATTCGGGTTCACCGGCGGGTCGGCCAGCAGCTCATCGAGCTGATCGAGGATGGACAGGTAGCGGCTCGAATCCAGAGCGGCGACGACGCGGCGGTGGGCGCGGTCGTAGTCACGGCGGATGTCCGCGATGAGCTCCTCGCGCATCGTGCCGTCGATGACGTCGGCTTCGTCGCGCTGCAGCTGATTCTCGAAGCGCTCCGCGACGACCTCCGCGTCGCGGGCCACGCCAAGCACGCCGGCCAACAACTTCAGCTCGGACTCCATGTGGGGGAGCTGCTCGCCGACCAGGATGCCGTGGAACGTCTGCATGTGGCTGCGCAGCTCACGGGTGGCCACGCGCATCTGGTGCACCGAATCCCACTCGTCGCGGCGGACCTTCGGATCCCACTCGACCATCTTCGCCACGTTCGCCGCCAGCGCATCGACCACCGCGCGGCCCGGCGTGCCCTCCGGCAGATCGGCCGGCGTCGGCGGCACCGGGGCGGCGTCCTTCGACGCGCCCAGCGCCGTGGCCAGCTTCGACGGGCTATCCGACGGCGTCGCCCCCGCGATGCGCAGCACCGCGCCGAGGCGCTCCAGCAGCTCGGTGCCCTCCGGCTGTGTGGAAATGTCGCCGATCAGCTCGATCTCCCACTCGCGCCACGACGTCTCCTCGCCGCCCGGCAGCAGCGACACGGCCGTGACGTGGTCGTCGCAGAACTCCGCGATCGCCTCGCCCTCGGCGTTCTTCAGCGTGGACACGTGGCGGACGTTGTCCACCCGGGCGATCGGGCCCAGTTGATGCTCGCGGACGATCGAGCGCACCGGCGCCAGCAGCGAATCGGGGACCGTGTAGGTCGCGTCGGCGCCCTCGCCCTCGACGGAGCCCTCGTCCAGGTCGGCGCCGTACTCCATGCGGCCGGCTTCCGCCGGCGTCTTCAAATGCCAACCTTCGTCGGGGCCGCCCAGACGGCGGCGCAGAGTGCGCTTGGCGCGGGTCAACCGCAGATCCGCGGTGTCGACGTAGGTCGCCGACATCTCGCGGACCTCCTCGTCGACCGAGGCGACGCCGGGGACGAAATCGAACCCGGGGACCACCGCATGATCCGGCGCGGAAAACTTCACCTCGACCTCGAGGGTCGCGGACGGTTCGGTCCGTTCCCGCTTGTTCTCGGAAACGGTGGTGTCGGGGGTGCTGCCGGATGCGCTCATGCCCTCGATCCTACCCCCGGATGGGAGGGGTGGACAGGGGCGCTCGTGCCCGTTTCGGGGCCCGCTGATCAGCCCTTGAAATCCTTGTCCACGGGCGGGAAGTCACGGGACTCCACCTGCGCGACGTAATCGCGGGCGCCGTTCTCGAGCAGTTCGCCGACCTCGCCGAAGACGGCGGCGAACGACGGGCGGCGGCCGTCGGAGGGCACCGCGAAGGCGTCGTGCCACACCAGAACCTGGCCGTCGCAGTCCTTGCCCGCGCCGATGCCGCACGTGGGGATCGGCGACTCGGCGGTGATCTCCTTCGCCAACTCCGCGGGCACCATCTCCAACACGACGGAGTGTGCGCCCGCCTCGGCGACGGCGCGGGCGTCGCGCCGCAGCTGCTCGGCGCCCTCGCCGCGGCCCTGGACCTTGAAACCGGACAGCGCATTGACGGACTGCGGGGTGAACCCGATGTGCGCCATGACGGGGATGCCCGCGTTGACCAGGGCGCGGATGCGCGGGGCGATCCGCTCGCCGCCCTCGATCTTGACCATGTGCGCGCCGGTCTCGCGCATCATGCGCGCGGCGCTGAGCACGGCCTGCTCGTCGGAGGCCTCGTAGACGCCGAAGGGCAGGTCGGCGACGACGAGCGCGTTCGGGGCGCCGCGAACGACGGCGCGGGCCAGCGGAATCAGCTCGTCGAGCGACACCTCGGTGGTGGTGTCGTAGCCGTACATGACGTTGGCGGCGGAGTCGCCCACCAGCAGAACCTCGACGCCGGCGTTGGAGAACGCACGGGCCGTGGAGTAGTCGTAGCAGGTCAGCATCGCCCACGGTCGGCCTTCGGCCTTGCGGGCTGCGAGATCGTTCAGGCGCATCTTCCGGGTGCTCATGTTCGCCAAGCATGCCACACCGGACCACCACACGAACCCGGGTCGCCCGCGTAACTTGGGGGGCATGAATCGCCAACAGGAATTCGTCCTCCGCGCCATCGAGGAGCGCGACATCCGCTTCATCCGCCTGTGGTTCACGGACATCCTCGGCTACCTGAAGTCCGTGGCCGTCGCCCCCGCGGAGCTGGAGGGCGCGTTCGAGGAGGGGATCGGCTTCGATGGTTCGGCCATCGAGGGCTTCTCCCGCGTCTCGGAGGCGGACACCATCGCCCGCCCCGATCCCTCGACCTTCCAGATCCTGCCGTGGCGCCACGATGACCAGGAACTGCACACGGCCCGCATGTTCTGCGACATCTCGATGCCGGACGGGCAGGCCAGCTGGGCGGATCCGCGCCACGTCCTGCGCCGCCAGGTGCAGGCCGCCGCCGATCAGGGCTTCACCTCCTACATCCACCCGGAGATCGAGTTCTTCCTCGTCGATTCGCTCGACACCGACGGCCAGCCCCCGGTGCCCACCGACAACGGCGGCTATTTCGATCAGGCGGTCCACGACAAGGCGCCGGATTTTCGTCGTCACGCGATCAATGCCCTGGAGGCCATGGGCATTCCGGTCGAGTTCTCGCACCATGAAAACGCGCCCGGACAGCAGGAAATCGACCTGCGCTACGCGGATGCGCTGAGCATGGCGGACAACATCATGACGTTCCGCTACCTGATCAAGGAGGTGGCCATGCGCAACGGCGTGCGGGCCACCTTCATGCCCAAACCCTTCGCCGACCAGCCGGGCAGCGCCATGCACACGCACATTTCGCTGTTCGAGGGCGACGACAACGCCTTCCACGACCCCGACGACGAGCACCAGCTGTCGGCGGCGGCGCGCAGCTTCATCGCGGGCATCCTCACCCACGCTCCGGAGATCTCCGCGGTGACCAACCAATGGGTCAACTCCTACAAGCGCACCGTCTTCGGCGACGAGGCGCCGACCGCCGCGACGTGGGGCCTGGCCAACAGGTCGGCGCTGGTCCGGGTGCCCATGTACTCGCCGGGCAAGTCCGCTTCACGACGCGTGGAGATCCGCTCCGTCGATTCGGCCTGCAACCCGTACCTGGCGTATTCGGTGATCCTCGCCGCCGGCATGCGCGGCATCCAGGACGGCTACGAGTTGCCGCCGCAGGCGGAGGACAATATTTCGGAGCTGACCCGCCGCGAGCGCCGGGCCATGGGATACCGCGATCTGCCGACGTCCCTGGAGGAGGCGCTGCGCGAGATGGAGCGCTCCGACCTGGTGGCCGACACCCTCGGCGATCATGTCCACGAGTTCTTCCTGCGCAACAAGTGGCGCGAGTGGCGCGAGTACCAGAGCCAGGTCACGGCCTGGGAGCTGCGCACCAACCTGGATTACTGACCCCGCCGACCGCCCGAGGAACCGCCATGGTGATGAGGAACCGCCCCCGCACGTCCCGCCAGTCCGTGCCGACCCCGGCCACGCTCGGCCTGCCCGACGGCGATCGTGCGGTGCAGGACCTCAAGGAGCTCGGCTGGTACGACGAGGACGGCCTGGAGCTGCTGTGGGGCCTGGCCGGCGCGTCCGATCCGGAGCAGGCGCTGACGTCGCTGGTCCGGTTGAAGGAGAAGCTCGACTCGGGCGTCGAGTCGGGGGAGCTGCCGCAGTGGGCGGCGTGGTCGGCGCTGGATGCCGCGATGAGACAGCAGGTGCTCATGCGCACCCGCGTGTTCGCGCTGCTGGGTGGCTCGGCGATGCTGGGCGACCACATGGTGGCCAATCCGACGACGTGGTCGCTGCTGCTGGCGGATCTGCCGACGCGCGCCGACATGTTCCGCGACATGCTCACCGCCGTGGAGGCGGCGCCCGAAACCCCGGTGCGCACCGACGATGAGTCGGTGAAGGAGGCCGCGGACCTGGACTACCGAGAGCCGACGGCGTCGTCGCCGGATCTGGAGGACGCCGGGCTGTACCGTGCGGGCATCACGGGCCGCGACGCGGACCTGGCGATGAAGCGGACGTACCGGAACCTGATCATGCGCGTGGCCGCCGCCGACTTGGCCGGCACGTACCCGCGTGGCCCGCGCCGGCCGGGGCAGCCGCCGATCCCGTTCACCCGCGTGGCCGAGGCCCTGTCGGATTTGGCCGACGCCGCGCTGACCGCGGCCCTGTCGGTGGCGGTGGCCACGACATACCCGGATGCGCCGGTGTCGACGCGCCTGGCGGTGCTGGCGATGGGCAAGTGCGGCGCCCGCGAGCTCAACTACATTTCCGACGTCGACGTCATCTTCGTCGCCGAACCCGCCGACGCCCGCGCCACGCGCCTGGCCTCGGAGTTCATCCGGGTGGCGTGCCGCTGTTTCTTCGAGGTCGACGCCGCGCTGCGCCCGGAGGGCAAGTCGGGCGCGCTGGTGCGCACGCTGGAGTCCCACCAGGCGTACTACAAACGGTGGGCGCAGACGTGGGAGTTCCAGGCGCAGCTCAAGGCGCGCCCCATGACGGGCGATCTGGACCTGGGCAAGGAGTACGTCGAGGCTTTGTCGCCGCTGGTGTGGTCGGCCTCCCAGCGCGATTCCTTCGTGGAGGACGTCCAGGCGATGCGCGACCGCGTCATCGAGAACGTCCCCGACGAGCTGAAGTTGCGCGAGCTCAAGCTCGGCCGCGGCGGCCTGCGCGACGTGGAGTTCGCGGTGCAGCTGCTGCAGCTGGTCCACGGCCGCTACGACGAATCGTTGCGCGTCCTGCCGACCGTCGAGGCGCTGGATGCCCTGGTGGAGGCCGGGTACGTCGGGCGCGAGGACGGCCGGGTGCTCATCGAGTGCTACGAGTTCATGCGGCTGCTCGAGCATCGTCTGCAGCTGCAGAAGATGCGTCGGACGCACACGCTGCCGCCGGAGGAGGACCTCTCCGGCCGCCGGTGGCTGGGCCGCGCGGCCGGGGTGACCCCGGCGGGGTCGGAGAGTTCCGCCGATGCGCTGGCCAAGCGGGTGCGCGCCACCGGCCGGCAGATCCGGACGCTGCACAACAAGCTCTTCTTCCGTCCGCTGCTCAACTCCGTGGTGGAGCAGGACATCGGCACGATGCAGCTGTCCGCCGACGCGGCGAAGCGGCAGCTGGCCGCGCTGGGCTATCTCTATCCGGACCGCGCCTACGACCACCTCTCGGCGTTGGCGTCGGGAAGCTCCCGCAAGGCGCGCATCCAGGCGATGCTGCTGCCGACGCTGATGGAGTGGTTGTCGGACACCGCGGAACCGGACGCCGGCCTGCTCAACTACCGCAAGCTGTCCGATGCGCTGCTGGAGAAGACGTGGTTCCTGCGCATGCTGCGCGACGAGGGCGTGGTCGGCGAGCGGTTGATGCACATTTTGGGCACGTCGCCGTACGTGTCGGGGCTGCTGGTGTCGTCGCCGGACACCATCAAGCTCTACGGCGACGGCGCGGGGGGCCCGAAGCTGCTCGACACCGACCCGGGCACCGTGGGGCGGTCGCTGGTGGCCACCGCCAACCGGCATACCGATCCGGACAAGGCGATCGGAGTGGCCCGTGCGCTGCGCCGGGCGGAGCTGGCGCGCGTGGCCTCGGCGGACTTGCTGGGCCTCATGGACGTCGAGGCGGTGTGCACCTCGTTGTCGCTGGTGTGGGACAACGTGCTCGAGGCGGCGCTGGCGGCGGAGATCCGCGGCTGGTGCGCCCAGCATCCGGATGAGCCGGTGCCCGCGGTGATTTCGGTCATCGGCATGGGGCGCCTGGGCGGCGGCGAGCTGGGCTACGGCTCGGACGCCGACGTGATGTTCGTGTGTGAACCGGCCGTCGGCGACGACGGGGAGCCGGTGGCCGATGACAGCGATGCGGTGCGCTGGTCGATCGGCATCTGCGACGCGATGCGCCGCCGACTGGCCAAGCCGAGCCAGGATCCGCCGCTGGAGGTCGACCTGGATCTGCGCCCCGAGGGCCGGTCTGGCCCGCCGGTGCGCACGCTGGATTCCTACCTGGCCTACTACGAGCGCTGGGGCGAGACGTGGGAGATCCAGGCGCTGCTGCGCGCGACGTGGATCGCCGGCGACAAGGACCTGGGGGAGCGGTTCCTGCGGGGCATCGACCAATACCGGTACCCGGAGGGCGGCGCGTCGGAGCAGGTCGTCCGCGACGTGCGCCGCATGAAGGCCCGCGTGGACAACGAGCGGCTGCCGCGTGGAGCCAACCGCCGCACGCACACGAAGCTCGGCTCGGGCGCGTTGACCGACATCGAGTGGACGGTGCAGCTGCTCACCTTCATGCACGCCCACGAAGTGCCCGCGCTGCACAACACGTCGACCCTGCAGGGCCTGAAAGTGCTTGCCGACGACGAGATCCTCTCCAAGGAAGACGCCGACACCCTGCGCACGGCGTGGTTGACGGCGACGAAGGCCCGCAACGCGCTGGTGCTCACCCGCGGCAAGCGGACCGACGAGCTGCCCCAGCCGGGGCCGCAGTTGGCGCAGGTCGCCGGTGCCGCGGGCTGGGATCCGGACGACAACACCGGGTTCATGGAGAACTATCTCCGCGTCACCCGGCACTCCCGCCGCGTGGTCGACCGCGTCTTCTGGGGAGAGGAGAATCCGGCGCACGACTGAGGTACGACCGCCGCACCACGGCCGCATGCCCTGGCCGCACCGTCATCCGGCCGGCGGACGGGTGGCGCGCCGGGCCGTCGTCACGCCCGAAGGCGGGGATGGCTCCCCATCGCGTATGCGGATGGGCCATAATGACCCGAATGGAGAGCAGGGTCGATTACGCAGCCCGCCCCGACTTCGGCGAACACGTCGGACGTCTGGGCGAGGCGGAGCTGCGCCGGCTCCTGCGCGTCGCCTGCCCGGGACTGCCGGCTCCGCTGACGCGGGTCGAAACCGCCGAAATGCTGATGACGCGCGAGGCCGCGCAGACCGCGGTGTCCGCCGCCGCGCCGGATGTGTTGGCCGCGGTGAAGCTCGTGCACGTCCTGGAGGACTCCGCGGCGGTCGACGACATCGCCGCCGTCGCCGTGTGGGGATCCGAGGCCGACGCCATGCCCCACGACGGCGACCAGCCGCCGTCGAGCGTCCGCGCGCCGGCCACCGGCGCCGACGTCGCCGAGCTCTTGGGCCGCGCCGAGGACCTGGGCCTGGCCTGGCAGCAGCCGGCGGGCGTGTGGAACGTGCCGCCGCACATCGCGGAGATCCTCGTCCAGGATCCGACGATGGCCACGCCCGTCGAGTGCCTGCTCGAGTTCAACTCCCGCGCCGAGTTGCTGCGGAAGATGGAGAACCTGGGGCTCGTCGACGAAGGGGAGAGCCGGGCCGAAACCGTCGCCAACCACGTGGCGGAGAACCTGGGCGCCACGGTCGTGAATTCGAAGGGCACCGGATTCTTGTCCGACGCCGAGCTGCTCGCCCGCCTGCGCGCTTTCCTCTGCTCGCCGCACCGGGTGCGGGCTCTGGTGGCGACGGCGCCGCATGCCATCCAGAAGTCCCTGCTGCTGTTCGCCCGCGAGGGCATTTTCCTCGACGCCCGCGAGTGGGGCGAGCGCCGCGCCGCGGCCGTCGAGTGGGCGGTCGAGCATCTGCTGGCCGTGACGTTCGAGATGCCGGTCGCCATCGACGGCGGCGGCGACCCGCGGCCCGCGTCCGAAGGCGGAGTTGATGGCGATGCCGGCGGAGATGCCGACGACTCCGACGTCCAGTTCGAGTCTCCCGAAACCCCCGAAGTCGATCTCAACGCGTCCCTGATTTCGCCGGTCGCGCTGGCGCTGAAGCTGGGCCGGCAGTACCTGCCCACGCCCCACCCCGAGGAACCCCGACCGGCATGGGTCGCGCCCGAGGCTCAAATCGACGCCGCCACCTCCGCCGTCGCGGTGGCCACCGCCGTCATGCAGCGGTGGGAGGACGGCGGCTACCTGGGCTCCGGCGGCCTCCACGAGTTCGCGGGCGCCGTCGCCATCCACGAATTCGCCGCCTCCATCGGCGCCGATGATTCGGTGGTCCACGAAGTCGTCGGCATGCTCGCCGGCGCGGGCTTCATGCATCCGGTCACCGGCCAGCCGACGGCGCGCTCGGCGCAGAAGTGGTTCTCCGCCGACGCCTCGCGCCGCTGGGCGTGGCTCGCCGCGGGTTGGCTGCGCGGCCCCGACCGGTGGGTCACCGACGAAGCGCCGGAAAGCTGGATGCCCTCTGCAGAGCTGATGGCCGAGGTGGCCAAGCGCGTGCGTCGTGAAGCAGTCGTGTTCGCCGCCCAACTCGACGAAGGCATGATGTGGTACCCGTGCTGCATCGAGTCCCGGCTGGGCTGGACGTGCGGGGCGCTGTTCGAGGGGCTCGAGGACCTGTGGGGCATGCTCGTCCACCGGGTGATGCAGGGAATGCGCGTGCTCGGGTTGCTCGTCGATGGCGCGGCCGGGGCTCCGGTGCGCGCGGTCGCCGCCGGCATGGGGCACGCGTGGCTGTCGGGGCAGGACCCGCTTGTCGACGAGGCCGTCGACCTCATCGCCGCCGAGGCCGCGGACCTGGTGCCCGTGGAGCGGCGGGCGCAGCTGCTGGCCCCGCCGAATTTGCTGGTCGCCGACCGCGTCGAGCTGGTCGCGATGGTCCGCGGTGTGCCCGGCCACGACCTCGCCGTGACGCTGGATTCCGTGGCGCACCGCGAGAAGTGCGGCGCGACGTCGCTGTGGGTGTTCACCGAGGAGTCGTTGGCTGCCGCGCTGGACGAGTACGACGGCGATGTCCCCGCGATCCTCGAGGCCGTAGGCCACGTCACCTCCGCGGGGCCGTGGCTGCGGGTGCTGCGGCACCGGTTGCGCGCGCTCGAGGATGCCCTTGACCTGGAAGGTTTGCTTCCCGACGACCCCGCCGACGAGTGGTCCGCCGCCGACGCCGTTGATGGCACTTACGCGGTTGATGGCGTGGGTGCTTCTGGTGGGGACGCTTCGGGGGCTGCCGGCGGTGAGGGTGCTTCCGGCGCGGACGATGGCGGCGATGGCGGCGATGAGGGCGATGAGGGTGCCGCCGATGGCGGCCCCGCCGTCAATCCGACGGCGGGCGCCGAGGGCCGATCGGGACCGGGTTCGGAGCCGTCCGATGAGTCTGTCGCGCGGCCGGCTGCCGAAGATGCCCTGTTCGACGTCGTCGGCGTCGACGATGCGGTGATCGGCGAAAATGGCGTGGTCGAGCCCCCGTTGTTCGATATCCCGGGCGTGCGCCCGTCGAAGTCGGCGCTGGGCGGCGAGCCGGAGATCTCGGAGTCGAATGGCGCCGGCGGAAGCGGATCCGCCGATGCGACGTACATCGAGGATCCGCTGCGCCGCCCCGATTCCGGCAGTGGCCCCGGCGTTCCCACGCAACCCCCGCTGTTCTAGTCCCGGCTTCGCGCCCCGGTTGTTCTAGGCCCGGGTTTCTCGCGCCCGGTTTCCCGCCGCGGAAGTCACTTCGCTCGCCGTTGTCGCCGCCGGTGGTCTCGATCGACGGTTCCCATCACCAGATACCCACGTTTTGGCCAGATACCGACGTTCAAACGTGAGTATCTGGCCAGAACGTAGGTATTTGCGGGGTGCGGATCCGGGTTCAGTGGTGGCGCGGGGGCCGGGATCAGTGGTGGTGGGGGGGAGATCAGCGGCGCCGTGGGACGACTACGACGCGATGCCGCCGGTGGAGGGACGATCGGGGCGCAAAAAGACGCCCAGTGGACAGAAAGACCTGGTCAACCACGTCTTTCTGTCCACTGGACGTCTTTTTGCGCGCAGGGGCCGGCGCCGGAGCGAATTCCGGGTGATACGGACGCCGCGACCAGTGCGCGGATCGCGCACCGGCGTCTTACGCGTGGCTGTTCAGCGCGGCGATCTCGTCGACGACCTTCTGCAGGTCCTCGGCCTTGCCCTCGGCCGGGGTGAACTGGCCCTCGGGGAACTCCTCGCCGAGGAAGATGTTGGCGGTGGCCTCGACGTCCTTCATCTTCAGGTTGCCCACGATGTCGCGCCAGTGCTTGATGGCGCGCTGGCCGCCGCCGAAGCCGTAGCCGACGAAGCCGACGGGCTTGTCGTTCCACTCGACGAAGAGCAGGTCGGCGGCGTTCTTCATCGCGGCCGGGGGAGCGGCGTTGTACTCGCCGGTGACGAACACGTAGGCGTCGCACTCCTTGACGGCCTCGGCCCACTTGACGGTCTTCGGGTTCTCGTACTCGCCGTTGGCCTGGCCCGGCATGGTGGGCTCGTTGAGCAAGTCGAGGTCGAAGTCGATGACCTTCAGATCCTTGAGCTGGACGTCGGTGCGGTCGGAGAGGTTCTCGATGACCCATTCGCCGACGGTGGTGCCGACGTTGCCGGGGCGGGTGGTGCCGGTGATGATGCCGAGCTTCATGTGGGAGGTCCTCCTGGAGGGATCTTCGCTAATTGGTGTCATGTCAACTGTAATGGCGGGACTTCGGCGCTGCAACGAAGTTCCGGGTGTGATGGATCACTTTTCGTCGTAAAGCGCGAGGACTTCCTCGACGAGTTCCCGCAGGTCGGAGTCCTTGTCGTCGGTCGGCGTGAACGTCCCGTCGACGACCTCGTCGCCGAGGTAGAAGTTGACGGTCTTCTTGGCGGTCTTCATGCGCAGCGCCCGCGTGACGTTGCGCCATGTCTGGATCGACCGCTCCGCGCCGCCGAATCCGCACCACACGAGCCCGATGGGCCGCCGTTCCATTCGGCGTGCAGTGCGTCGGCGGCGTTCTTGAAGGCGGCCGGGGTGCGCCGTTGCCGGGGCGGGTGGTTCCGGTGCTGATTCCGAGCTTCATGGTGCCGCTCCCTTGCACAAGTGATGACATGTCAGCAATGGTGCGAACGGCGAACTTCCGCAACGGCGCCGTCGTCAAGCAAATGCTTTGCGACGGCCCGGCGCGTCAGCCCTTGCGGCGGGAATCCGAACGATGGGCCGACTTCGAGGAGGCCTTCGACGCCGTCCTCTTGACGTTGCCGGGCTTGCGTGCGTCGCGGCGGCGCAGGAGCTTGCGGGGCTTGCGGCGCTGCTCCGGCTGATCGGCGCGGTACTCGCGGATCTCGGCCTGCTCGACCCACTGCGGGGAGGCACAGACGCCGTGGTCGAGGAGCCCGGCGGGATCGTGGACGTAGGTGGTGATCTTCTCGCCTGCGGCGGTGAGCAGCTCTTCGAGCAGTTCCTTCGCCTTCGGGGCCAGGGAACGGACCTCGACGAGATCGACGAACAGGTCGGTGCCGGATGCCGCCCCGCGCGTGACCTCGCGGTCGATGGCCTCGTACGAGCAGAAATCGATGTCGCCGTACAGGCGCAGAAGCGTGGTGTCCTGCACACCGTCGGAATCGAAATCGACGACGGCGCGGTGGCGCAGCGCACCATGCGGCCGACCGGTCACGCGCATCATGTGCAGCCCGAGATCCGACGACGCCCGGTGGAAGAAGGCGTTGCCCCGCACCGAATGGCCGTGGTCGTCCAGCCGCGGCGAGAACGACGCCAACGACAGCTCGCCCGGGATGACGCCGAACAGGCCGCCCGACACGCCGGACTTCGCGGGCACGCCCACGTAATTCATCCAATTGCCGGCCGAGTTGTACATGCCCGACGTCGACATCACCGACAGGATCCACTGCACCGTTTCCTCGCGGAACACCCGATCACCGGTCACCGGATGCACGCCGCCGGTGGCCAGGGTGGCGCCGATCGTCGCCAAGTCGCAGACGTTGAGCTTGATCGAGCACTGCCAGCTGTAACCGTCGAACACCTGCAGGGGGTCGCACGTGATCGTCTCGGTCGAGCGCAAAAGATTGGCGATGGCGCGGTTGCGGAAGCCCGTGTCGCGCTCGCCCTGGCCGATCTCCTCGTCCGACGTCAGCTGCCGGCCGGCGAGCTTGGACAGGCCCTCGAGGATGAGGTCGTCGGCGCGGCCGCCGACGTGCTCCTGCAGCAGCCCGTGCACCGTCAGCGCGCCCGCGTTGATCATGGGATTGACCGGGCGGCCGTCCTCGTCGAGCGAGATCTCGTTGAAGGCATCGCCGGAGGGCTCGACGCCGACGCGCTCGAGCACCGTGTCCAGGCCCAGCTCCTCGATGGCCAGGCCGTAGACGAGCGGCTTCGAAATCGACTGAATGGTGAACTCGTGGTCGACGTCGCCGAACGCGTACAGGTCGCCTTCCGGGCTCATCACCGCCGTCGCCCACAAGTCGGGGTCGACGTCCGCGAGCGACGGGATGTACGTGGCGTTCTCGCCGTCGGTGACCTCCCGGCAAGCCTCCGTCAGGCGGTGGAGAGTCTCGCGGAAAGGTGAACGGATGTCAATCGAAGTCATTCTTCACACGTTACGGGGAAGGGGGAGCCGGCGGCGCATCTTCGCCGGCGGCCGCACGCCGGGCGCCCGGCCGTGGACTGGGTAATGTCATCGGGGACGTTTTCCACCGAAAGGATCCCCATGAACGACAACCGCCCGTCGCAGTCCGACCCCGGTGCCGAGCCGGGGGAGCCGCAGGGCGGTTGGTACGGGCCCGGCGGCGCCGGCGACGCGACGCAGCGCTTCGACCGCCCCAATCCCTACGGCACGGGCCAGCAGTATGGCGCCGCGGCTCTGCCGTCATCCAATGCCCCCGGAAACGCCTCGGGCGCGTCCGGCGGGCAGTCGAGCGGACCCGGTTCCAAGGGCCTTCTCCTGGGCGGCATCGGCCTGGTCGCGGGAATCCTGCTCGGCGGCGCAGCCGGCCTCGCCGGTGGTTCGGCGATGTCGACCGACTCGGCGCCGACGACAGTGACGGAGACGACCACCGTCGAAACCACCGTCGAGGTCGCCGCACCGCCGCCGGAGGCCCCCGCCGAACCC
>NZ_DURI01000136.1 GCF_012837295.1 Corynebacterium sp.
ACCCGCGACGGCGAGGACGAGTTCGCCGTCGAGTGGCGCGCCGTCACCGACGAGTACGGCGACGTCCTGGGCCAGCCGGTCACGGGCGTCCAGCAGGGCGCGACCGTGCCGAACGAGACCGGCGAGGCCGACCCCGTGCGTTACGTGAAGTTCGAGCGCGGCATCATCGTCTCCTCCCTGGCCACCGGCACCCACGCCATCTGGGAAGAGGTCGCCGAGGCCTGGGCGAAGCAGGGCTTCGAGATCGGCCGCCTCGGCGCGCCGACCACCACCCAGGCCCCGAACTGGGGCGCCGACCGCGCCGATTTCCAGGGCGGCAGCATCACCCGCGACGGCGTCACCCGCGCGGTCAACGTCGCCTACGCGTAGTCGGTCCGGGCAGGGCGGCCACTCAAGCGCTAACCCACCTTGAATGCCTTCACCCACCCGTTGCAGCGGGTGGGTTACGGCATTCAAGGTGGGTTAACGCGTTGGCGGGATCGGCCGCTTTTCGCTTTACGACGTCCCGCCGGCCCGCCCCGAAGCCGGCACGTCGATGCGGGCGGCGTGTTCCGCGGCGCGGTGCATGATCTCCTCGAGCGGGCCGCGCCGGTGACCGGCTTTCCAGGCGACGGCGAACAGCATCGCGGCGATGATCGACGCGATCAGCCACGTCTCCGGCTCCACCTCCGCGATGGCGGGGACGGCCAGGCCGGCGAGGTCGATGACGGGGAAGCCGACCACGTGGGCGACGTAGACGGTCAACGACATCGACCCCATCATCCGCAGCGGATGCAGCGCGGCCGCACCGATACGCGTCCGGCCGACCATGAGCAGCACCGCGATCGCGGCGAGTGACGCGGCGGCGGCTCCGACGACGTCGAAAAGCCCCGCCGCATGCGCCGAACCATCGACGAAGGCGCCCAGCAACCGCTCCCCCGTGCCCATCCCCGCCCCGGACGCGGCTGCTCCAGACTCGGCTGCTTCGAGCGCAGTGCCGGGGACCGCGGGGAGCTCGGGATCCAGGGCGGCGTCGACGATCGGCGGGCCGACGCTCGCCGCCCAGTTCACGCCGCCCACCCCGTCGTCCCACGCCACGTCGAGGTCCGCGCCGCTCACGCCGACGCCGAGGGCCGGCACCAACGCGCTCCAGAGGAATCCCGCTGCCAACGCCACGACGGCCCCCGCCGTCGCCACCCACGGCCACCGCGCGGGAAAGCGCAGCACCAGGCGGTGGATCAGCAGCCCGACGAGGCCGTAGAACGCCCACGCGGTGAGCGGGTACGTGAACACGATGGCGTCGCGGACCGTGGGGTTGGTCACCAGCTCCGGGAACACCCGCGCCGGCGCCATCACCAGCGGGCCGAGCACCGCCAGCGCCGCCGCGACGCCGGCCACGGTCGTCGTCCGCGCCGTGACCAGCGGCAACACGACCAGGAACATCGCGCCCATGGGCACGAGCACCACCATCACTTCGCTCTGCAGCGATGCCAGCACCAGGCCCAGCGCGATGAGGATCACCGCCCGCGCCCCCAGCCGCATCCGCGACCGCAGCAGCTCCACTCCCCCGGCCGCCACGCCCTTGCGGGCGATGATGCCGATGGACACGCCCGCCAGCACCGCGAACAGCGCCGACGGGTAGCCGTTGACGACGGCGGGCCACGTCGCGGGCTCGGCAAGCGCGGGCCGTCCGGCCCACGGTCCGAGGTGCGCGGCCATCATGCCGATGATCGCCACCGCCCGCGCGATGTCCAGGCCGTGGATGCGCGGCGAGGTCGGCCTCCCGGTCGGCTCCGGGGAATGGGGATGGGTCACGGGAGGGCCGGGACGTCGTGAAGCAATCGCGTGCGTGGCGCCGGCGACCTAGTGGCCGCGCTCCTGCTCGA
Source organism: Corynebacterium sp. (assembly GCF_012837295.1). GTDB lineage: Bacteria > Actinomycetota > Actinomycetes > Mycobacteriales > Mycobacteriaceae > Corynebacterium. The sequence goes on from NZ_DURI01000136.1 coordinate 1,866, forward strand.
GAGCCGCCCCCTCGGTGAAGTGCGGCACCAGCTTGTTGTCCACCATGGTCAGCGCCGACGCGATGGCCATGTGCATGTCCAGGTACTGGTACGTGCCCAGACGGCCGCCGAACAGCACCTTGTTGTCGCGGGCCTCGGCGGCCGCGCGCTCGCGGTACTTGGCCAGCATGTCGCGGTCGTCCGGCGTGTTGATGGGGTAGTACGGCTCGTCGTCGCCCTCCGCGAAGCGCGAGTACTCCTTCATGATGACCGTCTTGTCGGCCGGGTACTCGCCGCGCTCCGGGTGGAAGTGACGGAACTCGTGGATGCGGGTGTAGGGGACCTCGGCGTCGTTGTAGTTCATCACCGGCGTGCCCTGGAAGTCGCCGGTCGGCAGCACCTCGGTCTCGAAATCAAGCGTGCGCCAACCGAGCCGGCCCTCCGAGTAGTCGAAGTAGCGGTCCAGCGGCCCGGTGTAGACCACGGGCGCGTCGGGGCTGGCGGCGCGGAGCTCGTCGCGGACGTCGAACCAGTCGGTGTCGGTGACCACGTCGATGAGCTCGTGGTCGGCCATGTTCTCCAGCCACTTGGTGTAGCCCTCGACGGGCAGGCCCTCGTAGGCGTCGTTGAAGTAGCGGTTGTTGAACGTGTACCGCACCGGCAGGCGGGTGATGTTCGACGCCGGCAGGTTCTTCGGGTCGGTCTGCCACTGCTTGGCGGTGTAGTCGCGCACGAACGCCTCGTAGAGGGGGCGGCCGATCAGCGAAATCGCCTTCTCCTCCATGTTCTCGGCGGCGTCGGCGTCGATCTCGGAGGCCTGCTCGCGGATCAGGGCGCGGGCGTCGTCCGGGCTGTAGTACTTGCCGAAGAACTGCGTGATCAGGCCCAGGCCCATCGGGAACTGGTACGCGGTGCCCTTGTGCATGGCGAACACGCGGTGCTGGTAGCCCGTGAAGTCGGTGAAGCGGTTGACGTAGTCCCACACGCGCTGGTTGGAGGTGTGGAACAGGTGCGCGCCGTACTTGTGCACCTCGATGCCGGTTTCCGGCTCGGCCTCGGAGTAGGCGTTGCCGCCGATGTGGTCGCGCCGCTCGACGACGAGCACCCGCTTGCCCAGCTGCTCGGCCATGCGCTCCGCGACGGTCAGCCCGAAGAATCCGGAGCCGACGACGAAAAGGTCATACGTGGTGTCAGTGTTCACGGTCGCCAGCATAGGGCGTGGGCCGGACGGGATCACGGTGGCGGGCCGGGTGTGGCGGGCTCCGGCGAGCGATGGGCGGGCCATTGCTTTGCGACGCCCACGTGAAGCGTGGAGGGGCTTCCACATGGTGTGACGTGCACCCCTGTCACGTCAACAACTATGGACAACTCTCGTAACATTGGTAACATTCGTAACTGATTGCACATCCGTCACAGCTCTCGCCTGCCCGAAACTCGCATGACCTGCGAAAAGCGGGCCGGCGCGGGTGCGGCGGACGTCCTGCACCCGAACTCTGGAGTCATTACCTTGTTGAATCGACGACGCATCAGCGCCCAGTCCGGCGCGCGGAAGCCGCTGATTTTCGGCGTGGTTTCCGCGCTCATCGCCGCGCCGCTCGTCGCTCTCGGCGGCACCGCGGCCATCGACCTCGTCGAAGACGACGGCCGTGGGCCGATCGACGCGCTCATCGACAAGGTCGCCCTGTCCACCGGCTCATCCGTGCTGGTGGAGGACGCGGCCATCGCGACCCAGTCCGTGGTCGACGAACAGCACCCGAGCCGCGGCGTGGTCAAGGAACTCCGCCGCGACGAGGAGTTCTCCATGTTCGCGCTGACCTGGACGGGTTCCGCGGACGTGGCCAGCTACTTCCGCGCCCTGCGCCCGGACGGCACCTGGTCGGAGTGGTACGGCGCCGAGCCCCACTACCCCGCCGATGGCGAGGGCAACGGCCTCAACGGGACCGAGCTCGTCTACGTCGAGCCGACCACCGCCGTGCAGATCTCCACCCACGGCCTCAACGTCTTCGGACCCGGCTCCGGCGTCACCGTCGACGACATCGAGGGCTCGGGCAACCTGACGGACGAGCAGCGCAACCGCCTCGCAGACTTCCTCGGCGCGGGCAGCTCCGGCGGCGACGCGGGCGAGACCGGCGACGTGACCGGCAGCTCCGAGGGCCAGGACGATGCCGCCAACACTCCCGCGGGCGGATCCACCGAGGACGGCGGCCTGCCGGGCGGCGCCGGCAGCCTGGGCGACCAGAGCGAGCCGACCGAGATCGGCGAGGGTTCCTCCGGCGTGCGCGCCCGCGACATCAAGGAGTCGGAGGGCGCCAGCGGCGTCACGGCCAACGACCTTGACGAATGGTGGGACATCGAGGCCGTCAACGACGAGGCCGCACTTGACGACGTCGAGGCCGTGTTCATCGACGGCAACGCCCAGGAGGGCGACGCCATCGACCCGATCGTCGACGCGAAGAACATCACGGGCATGCCGCGCGTGATAACCCGCGCCGGCTGGGGCGCCAACGAGAACGCTCGCTGCCGCAATGCGACGTACGACGATTCGGTGAAGGCGACGACCGTCCACCACACCGCCGGCTCGAACAACTACACCGAGGCGCAGGCGGCGGGCATCGTCCGCGGCGTGTACCAGTACCACGCCCAGACGCTGGGCTGGTGCGACGTGGGCTACAACGCGATGGTCGACAAGTACGGCAACATCTACGAGGGCCGGTACGGCGGCCTGGACAAGAACGTCCAGGGCGCGCACGCGGGCGGCTTCAACAAGAACACGTGGGGCATCTCGATGATGGGCGACTACTCGTCCGTCCAGCCGACCCAGGCGATGATCAACTCCGTGGGCAACATGCTCGGCTGGCGGCACAAGGTCGCCGGCGTCGCGCCGAAGGGCACCACGACGCTGACCTCCGCCGGTTCGTCGTACACCAAGTACTCGTACGGCACGCAGGTGAAGCTGCCGAACATCTTCGCGCACCGCGACGTGGGCAACACCACGTGCCCGGGCAACGCGGGCTACGCGCAGATGGACAACATCCGCAGCATCGCCGACAAGAAGTTCAAGTCCCTGACCGGCGGCAACGTGAACAACGAGACGCCGGCCGGCGACACCGGCATCAAGATCGACGTGCCCGGCCGCGACGGCATCGGCACCGGCGTGACCCCGGGCACCGGCAACAACACCGGTGGCAACAACACGGGGACCACCCCGAAGCCCGGCAACACCGGCGGCAACACCGGCACGACCCCGAAGCCGGGCAATACCGGCGGCAACACCGGCACCTCGCCGAAGCCCGGCAACACCGGCGGCAACACCGGCACCACCCCGGGCACCGGCAATACGGGCGGCAACAACACCGGCGGTGCGGGCACGGGCACGACGCCGGGAACCGAGGAGTCGGGCTCCATTTCCGAGGATGACGCCCTGACCGTCATCTCTGGCGCGCGTTCCATCCTCGCCGCGGCCTTCGGTGTGCTGGGCACGCCGGGCCTGGGCCAGTCGGCCGACGCGATCTTCGCGGCCGTCGGCAAGTCCATCGAGGAAGGCCCGTCCGTCGACGACATCCCGGTGCTCGTGGAGAAGATCCTGGAGATCGACGAGGAGAACGACCTCGCCGCCGAGTGGCAGAGCGTCGTCGAAACGTTCGGTGATGTCCTGGGCGAGGCGCAGACCGGAATCCAGACCGGCGCCACGGTCGCGAACCCGCAGGGCCGCGCGGACACGCTGCGCTACGTGAAGTTCGACAACGGCATCATCACCGACTCCGAGACCACCGGTTCGGTCGCGCTGTGGGACGAGATCGCCGATGCCTGGGCCAAGCAGGGCTTCGAGGTCGGCGAGCTCGGTGCCCCGACGTCGACGCAGTCCGTCGAGGGCGGCGTCGAGAAGGCCGAGTTCCAGGGCGGCACCATCACCTTCGATCCGGCCACCGGCGAGGTGAAGGTCGACCTGAAGTAGCCGCACCGGCCGGCCGCCATTCCGGCGGCGCCGGCGCATGACGCGGGCGGGGCGTGCATCGGTTTAGACCGGTGCGCGCCCCGCCTTTTCGCGCACGCCTTTCGTTCCCCGCCTTTCGTGCCCCGCCCCTCCGTGCCTCCGGATGGGGCGCTGCCCGGTGGTCGTCGCAAAGCAGCTTTACGACGCCCGCCGCTAGAACCAGCGCTCGAGCACCCGCGCGACGCCGTCGTCGTCGTTGGCGGCGGTGACCTCGTCCGCGGCCTCCCGCACCGCCGGCACCGCGTTGCCCATGGCCACGCCGAGGCCGGCCCAGCGCAGCATCTCGATGTCGTTGGGCATGTCGCCGAAGCACACGACGTCGGCGGCGGTCGCGCCGACCAACCCCGCGAGCTCCTCCAGCCCGGCGCGCTTGGTCACGCCCGGCGCGGAGACCTCGATGAGCCCCTCGGGCATGGAGTACGTCACGTGCGCGAGGTCGGCGGGGATGTGGGGCGCGATGATCGAATGCAGCTCCGCGCTGGCCATGCCCGGGTTGCTGAGCAGCATTTTCGTCGCCGGCTCGGACATCATCTCGATTTCCTCGCAGATGCCGTGCTCGGTCGACTCCCATGCGTGGGCGTAGGCGGGCCCGACGACGAACAGCTCGTCGGACGGGTCCAGCGCCGACCGCCCGGCGCGCTCGACGGCGACGCCCACCGGCCCGACGTCGGCCATGGCCGATCGCGCGATGGCCACGACCTCCGCCTGCACGTCGGACGGCAGGCTGTGGTCGGCGAGGACGACGTCGCGCCCGGAGTCGTACAGCACCGCCCCGTTGCCGCAGACGCACACGGGCCGCACGGGCAGCTGCTCCAGCACCGGCTGCAGCCAGCGCGCGGGGCGGCCGGTGGCCAGGGTCAGGGGCACGCCGCGGCGGATCATGCGGGAGATCGCCGACTTCAGGCGCGGCGACACGCGATCCCTCGAATCCAGCAGGGTGCCGTCGATGTCGGAGGCGACGAGCAGCGGGGGCAGGTCCTTCTTGCTTTGCGACGTCCCCCCGCCACCCGATGCGGCCGCCGCGTCGGGGCTGCGGGGAACCTCGGTGGTCACGTCGGGTCAGCGCTCCCGGGGTTCGGTGGGGGAACCGTCGGCGGCGGAACCGTTGCCGTTGGCACGGTTGCCGTTGCCGTTGCCGTTTCCGCCGCCATCGCCGAATCCGCCGTCGCCGTCACCGCCGCGACCGGCGGCATCGTCGTTCTTGACGTCGCCGATGGGCTCCTTGCCCTCGGCGATCAGCTTCGCGTCACGCTTGGCGATGCGCTCCAGCCGCAGTTTCTCGTCCATCTCGTTGGCTTCCTCCAGCGTCGGCGCGGAACCGCCGAGGGAGGCGGGCATCCAGTAGGCGCCGGGGGCGTCGCCGT
>NZ_DURI01000137.1 GCF_012837295.1 Corynebacterium sp.
GGCGCCGCCGGTACCGCCCTGGTCGGCGCCTCCGGGCTGGCCGGCCGCTTCAGCGCTTCGGCCCAGGAGGCCGCGCAGGGCGCGGTCGACGCCGGCGGGCACGCCGTGTTCCAGCATGGCGTCGCCTCGGGTGACCCACTGCCGGATTCCGTCCTCTTGTGGACCCGCGCCACCTCCCATCCGGGAGACGTTCCCGGCGCGGGCGCCGGCACCGTCGTCAAGCTCCTGTGCGAGGTGGCCACGGACGATTCCTTCGGCACCATCGTCCTGACGGGCGAGGGCATCGCCGACCCCGCCGCAGACAACACCGTCAAACTCGACGCGACCGGCCTGGCCCCCGACACCTGGTACAGCTACCGCTTCACCGTTGCCGAGGGCGAATTCGCCGGCCAGGTCTCCCCGATCGGCCGCACCCGCACCACCCCGGCCGCGGGAGCCGCGCCCGACAAGCTGGGCATCGCCCTGACCTCCTGCGCCAACTGGGAAGCCGGCCACTTCTCCGCCTACCGCGACATGGCGGACAACGCCGACGTCGACGTGATCATGTGCGTCGGCGACTACATCTACGAGTACCCGCGCGGCGAATACACCGGGAAGAGCGGCGCCATCCGCGACCACGAGCCGGCGCACGAGATCATCTCGCTGGCCGACTACCGCCGCCGCTACGGCCACTACCGCACCGACGCCGACCTGCAGGCCGCCCACGCAGCCAAGCCGTGGCTGGTGACCTGGGACGACCACGAGGTGGCCAACGACAACCACGCCACCGGCGCCGAGAACCACGACCCCGCGGCGGAAGGCGACTACGTGGCCCGCCGCGACGCCGCCATCCAGGCGTACCTGGAGTGGCTGCCGGTCCGCGCCACCCCGTTTTCGCAGGGCGGCCACCTGTACCGCTCGTTCAGCTACGGCACCCTGGCCGAGATCGTCATGCTGGACCTGCGCACCTACCGCGACCAGGCGCCCGAGTTCGTCAACATCGGCGACACCGACGACCAGGGCCGCACCATGCTCGGCTCGGAGCAGATGAACTACCTGCATTCGCGGTGGAGCACGTCGAGCGCGAACTGGAACCTGGTGGGCAACTCGGTGATGTTCACCCCGGTGCTGATCCCGCCGCTGGACCCGCAGACCTCCGGCGCGATCGCCGAGCTGATGGGCCTGCCGCAGGACGGGATCCCGTACAACTCGGACCAGTGGGACGGGTACGCCGCCGAGCGCCGGCGCCTGATCCGGATGATGGCGGACGAGGGCCTGGACAACGTCGTGTTCCTCACCGGCGACATCCACTCCTCGTGGGCGTGCGACGTGCCGGTGACGCCGGGCCGCTACCCGGGCGATGGCGTGGCCGCCGCGGAGATCGTGTGCGCCTCGGTCAACGCGTCGAACATCGACGACATCGTGAAATTGCCGCAGCGCAACGCCATCTCACAGACGGCGGAGCAGGCGCTGATGGCGGCCAACCGGCACCTGAAGTGGATCGAGTTCGACCACCACGGGTACGTCAACGTGCAGGTCCGTGCCGACGAGATCCTGGCGGAGTACCGCTTCGTCGAGGACAAGACCATTCCGGGACAGCCGCTCTACCCCGCCATGCGGTACCGCGTGCGCCGAGGTGAAGGCGTTTCACCTGCGTAAATGCGTTATTCGGCGCAGATGCCAAGCCCCGCAAGCGATGTCGCTTGCGGGGCCCCTGTGTTTCCGCCATTCACCGCCTCTTTGCCGGGGGTCCGGGCCTTTGCTTGACGACGGTTCCGGGAAATGGCCGGATCATCGCAGATCATGCCCGCAACCGGCGATTTTTGCGTCAGGAGTGCACGATGCGGTGTCGAGATTGTTTGCGTTATTTTGTCGCGGGAATATTTTTCACCGCCATGTCGCGAGCGAATGATCAAAAGAGATTCTGAGAATTGCCGAAGTTTCGAAAGTGAATTGCCGCTGATCAATTTAAGTGGTATAAAATCGGACGTCAGAAGCAAAGACGTCGTCCAGCCCACGGATGCTGGGAATCCCCGGCGCCGTCAACGAAGATTAAGGTGCACACCATGGCGCGCAAGGAAGTTATCCAGTACATCGACGATCTCGATGGAACCCCCCTGAACGAAGACGACGTGAAGGTCGTCCGCTTCGGATATCAGGGCCGCAACTACTACCTCGATCTTTCCGCGGACAATGCGGCGAAGTTCGACGAGGCACTGCGCCCCTACGTGGAGAAGGCGCATGCCGACGACTCCGCCCCGGCCACGCGCACCCGCCGCGGCACCAACCCGAATTCCACCAAGCAGCGCGAGCGCAACCGCATCATCCGCAAGTGGGCGAAGGACCGCGGCATGGACGTCGCGGACCGCGGCGCGCTGCCGAAGTCCATCATCGACGAGTACGAGGCCACGCACTCCTGATCGCCGCTGTGTGACCTCTTCTCGACCCACGTGACCGGCCCCGATTCTTCCCGGCCGGTTTCGCGGGTCCCCTGAGCCCGGAAAGGGATGGGGCCCGATGCTGGAACCCCTGGTCTTCGTCATTTCGGGGATCTTGAAGGCCTGGCACCTCGTCGTTGCGGCGGTGCCGGGCGTTTCCGTGTCCGCGGCATGGACCGCATCGGTGATTCTATTGTTGATCACCGTTCGAATGGCATTGCTGCCGTTTTCGTACCGGCAATTGTCCATGGGCCGCAAGACGGTGAATCTGCGCCCGCAGTTCGCGGCGATCCGCGCGAAGTATTCCCGCAGCGTCGATCCGAATGCGCCCCAATACCAGCGGTGGGCCATGCAGGAGCTGCGGGAGAAGCACGGGATCAGTTTTTGGGCGGGCCTGGTGCCGCCTCTGGTCCAAATCCCGGTGTTCATCGGCCTTTTCCGCATGCTCCGCCGAATGGCCAACGCCGGTGCCCACGGTTCCGACCAGGTCACCGAAGGGGTCGGTTTCCTCAGCGGCGCGGAGGTGCGGGAGTTCGCCTCCGCCACGTTCTCCGGCGTTCCGCTGCCGGCGTATCCGGCGATGCCGCAGGCCCAATTCGCCGAACTAGGCACCACGTTCGCCGCGGTCATCGCGGTGTGCACGCCCCTGATTTTCGCCGCCGCCACGTTCACCGGCATCAACATGGCGATTTCCATCGATCGCCTCCGCCGCACCCTCGACCACGGTTCGCGATTCATGCGCGGCACCTACAAATACCTGGTGGCCGTCACCTTCTTCGCGGTCGCCTTCCCGCTGTTCTTCGGCTTCTTCGGCCCCGCGCCGCTCGCGATCGTCGTCTACTGGGTCTGCAACAACCTGTGGACGATGAGCCAGAACGCGATCATCACCATCATCCTCGAA
>NZ_DURI01000138.1 GCF_012837295.1 Corynebacterium sp.
CGCATCGCGGGGTCGGCGTATTCGCTGAACCCCGGGATGGCCGGGCCGGGGCCGTCGCGGCAGGATGACGTGCCCATCGTGCCGCGCGAAGAGGTCTACGCCGGCGAGACCGGGGCGTTCGCGCCGTTTTTCATGGCGCCGTACAACACCCGCGTGGTGCGCCGCACCGCCGCGCTGCTCGACGCCGACGCCGGGCGCGGTGGCGTGGAGGGCAACCCCGGGGCCGACGGCGCGGGCGTCGAGGGCGCCAACGTCAGCGGCGCCAACACCGGCGACTCCGTCGGCTACGGCGAGGGGTTCCGCTACCGCGAGGTGATGAGCGTCGGCCGCGGCCTGAAGTCCGCCGCCCGCGCCCGCGCCGTGAAGGCCGGGCTGGGCGCGATGCTCGGCGGCATGATGTTCGGGCCGACGGCGAAGGTGCTGGACAAGAAGCTGCCCGCGCCCGGCGAGGGGCCGTCGGAGTCCAGCCGCGCCAACGGCCGCTTCACCATCGACGTGCATTCGCTGACGCTGTCGGGCGTGCAGTGGACCAGCCGCGTCGAGCTGGAGAAGGACCCGGGTTACGACGGCACCGCGATGATGATCTCCGCCGCCGCCCTGGCCCTGGCATTCGACCGCGACCGCCTGCCGGACCGCGCCGGCGTGCTGACCCCGGCGTCCGGCATCGGCGACGCGCTCGTCGACCGGCTGCGCGAGGGCGGCATGAAGATCACCGCCCGGCGGGTGAACTGACGCGCCGGTCGTCCCGGCGGCGTTCCCTTCCACCGATTCCCTCCACCGTCACTGGACCCGCCCCCATCGAAAGGCCCGCCATGACACTGCCCCGCACCTCCTTCACGCACGGTCCGAAGCTGCCCGCGGTCGTCGGCGGCGGCGCTGGCGCGCAGGCAGGAGCTCCGACCACCACCGGGAATGCCGCCGCAGCCACGTCCGCGCCCGGCAAGCCCCGCGCCCTCGTCACCGGCGCCTCCTCGGGCATCGGCTGGGCGTGCGCGGAGGCGCTGCGCGACGCCGGGTTCGAGGTCATCGGCACCTCCCGCAAGGGCGCCGGCGCGGCCCACCCGGACGGCATCGAGATGGTCGCCCTCGACATGGGCGATCCCGCTTCCATCGCCGAGGTCGCCGAGAGCGTGGTCGCGGGCGGGGCGCCGGCCGTCGTCGTCGCCAACGCCGGCGAGAGCCAGTCCGGGCCCTTCGAGGAACTGCCCGCCGATGCCCTGAACAGGGTGTTCCAGGTCAATGTGCTGGGCCAGGTGGATCTGGTGCAGCGGCTGCTGCCGTCGATGCGCGCCGCCGGCCGCGGGCGCGTGATCCTCGTCGGGTCGATGTTGGGCGGCCTGCCGCTGCCGCATCGCTCGTCGTACGTGGCCACGAAGGCGGCGCTGCGCGGGTTCGGCCTGTCCCTGCGCGGCGAGGTCTCGCGCTTCGGCATCGGAGTGACGGTCGTGGAGCCGGGCAGCATCAACACCGGCATTTCCACCCGCCGCACGAAGTACGGCGCCGCCGAGGGCTCCCCCTACCGCGACGACGCCCTCACCATGGTGAGCAACCTCGACGCCAACGAGGCCAAGGGCATCTCCGCCGAGGACATCGCCGAGACCGTCATGGAGGAGGTCGCCGCCGAGCGCCCGTTGCCGCTGGTCGCGCGCGGTTCACGGGCCGGCTTGGTCGTGCCGCTCACGCGAGCGCTGCCGACCGAGGCGACGCTGGCCCTCATGCGCCGCGTGCACGGCCTGAAGTAGTCCCGGCGGGGCGCATCTCCCGCACCCCTGCCGAAAGCGCCGGACGGCCCCCACGGTTTCGTGCCGTGGGGATGCCATGGATTTCGGCGACCTGCGGAAACGCGGATGGCGACGCGGCGTTGGCATCTCCTCGGCACGAGACTTCCGCGCGGGTGCCCTGAAACGCCGACGGCGCCCTCGGCCGGTTGGCTGGAGGGCGCCGAATTCGCGGGCGGCCGGGGTCAGGGGCGGCGGTCGTCGCTCTCCGCCGCATCGCCGTAGCCCATCGAAGCATCGTCGACGTCCGCGACGGTGACGTCGGGGTTCTCCGGCGCGGTCGCCGGATCATCGTCGAGCGAGTTGCCGTCGAGCTCGAGCAGCTCGACGCGGGGCCGGTTGGCCTTGCGGTCGCGCTCCTCGGCCCGCTCGCGCAGCCACCGCCGCACCGCGAACGCCACGAAACCGACCGCCACCAGCGCACACACGATGTAGATGACGGTGGAGAACCGGTCGATCCACTCGCCGACGATGTGCCACTGGTTGCCCAGCAGCACGCCCAGGTACACGAGCACGCCATTCCAGATCGCCGACCCCGCCGTCGTGTACAGCGCGAACTTGCCCAGCGGCATCCGCTGCAGCCCGGCCGGGATGGAGATGATCGACCGGATGCCCGGCACCATGCGGCCGAGGAAAATCGACGCCTCGCCATGCTTCCCGAACCACGCTAGCGCCTTGTCCACGTCGGAAACCTTGGCCAGCGGGATCTTGTCGGCGAGGGCCCGCACGCGGTTCGCGCCCAGCGCCGCGCCCGCCCAGTACAGCAGGAACGCACCGAGCACCGACCCGCCCGTCGCCCATATCACGGCGCTCCACCAGCTGAATTCGCCGGTGGTGGCGGTGAAGCCGGCCAGCGGCAGGAACAGTTCGGACGGCACGGGCGGGATGATCGTCTCGATGAGAATCGCCAGCGCCACGCCCGGCGGCCCCAGGGTGCCCATCAGGGACACTGACCAATCGACGATCGTTTGCACGGGGCTCCTTCGCGGTGGCTCGCGGGCGTCACATGCCCGCGTCGTACAGATTTTCGCGCTTTCGACGACCCATTCTCAACTCCCCGCCGCCCCCGGAGGTTCCCGCCGACCACCGGGGGTAGCGCGCGCACTACCCGGAAACGGGCGCGCGGGCCACTGTATTTTCGCTGGTGGAGCGGTGCAATTGGGTCAGACGGGGCAACAGGGCCCCGCCGCCGGGACACGGAAGGACCCGCCATGAACACCACGCACATCAACGACACTTCGCTTTACGACGGCGCCGAGGAGCGCGGCGCGCCGGCCGTCGTCAAGCAAACCGAGCGGCGCCACCGCGCGCCCGCGACCCTGGGCGAGGCGCTGCGGCGCCCGGGCTACCTGTTCACCAAGTGGCCGTGGCTGGCGCTGGGCAACATCATCGTCGGCATCGCGCTGGCGTCGGTGCTCGGCTCGGTCATTCTGCCGCTGATCGTGCTCAGCCTCGTGCCGCAGATCCGCAACCTGCTGTGGCCGGCGCTGCTGCGCGTCGAAGTGTGGCGGCTGCGGCTCATCGACCGGCCCGGCGCCGACGAGATCGGGCCGCCCATCGACCGCCTGGCCGACGAGGGCGGGACGCCGACGTTCGCCCAGTTCGCGCACCTGGCGCTGGTGATCTTCCTCCTCATCCCGTTCACGGTGGGGGTGGCGTTCCTGCCGGCGATGTTCACCATGCTGTTCTCCCCGTGGCCGTTCTTCGACGGCACGCCCGTGGAGGCGCTCGGCGACAACGCGACCAACGCCGAAGTCGGCCAGGGCATGTACGACACGTTCATCGCGCCGCTGCCGACGTGGCTGCTGGTGACGTGGATCGTCGTCGCCGCGGTGGTCTTCATCATCGCGCTGCTTTACGCCGCCGGCCTGTGGGCCTGGGCGACCGGGCGGCTCGGCCGGACGCTGATGGCGCCCGACGAGGGCCAGCTGCGCGCCGACGTCGACCGCCTCGAGTCCGCCCGGTCCGACGTGCTCGACGCCGCGGCGATGGAACGCACGCGGATCGAGGGCGCGCTTCACGACGGCGTCCAGCACCGGCTCGTCGCCCTGACCATGAAGCTCGGCATGGCCGAGGCCGAGGACCCCGAGGGACCGACCGGCAGGCTCGCCGCCGAGGTGCACGGCGACGTCGACGCCGTGCTCGCCGACCTGCGGCGCGTGATCCGCAACATCCAGCCGCGGGCGCTGTCCGAGCACGGGCTGCGGGCGGCGGTGGCGGACCTCGCCGCCGGAATGCCGATGCCCGTCGACGTCGACGTGCCGTCCGTGCGGATGCCGCGCCACATCGAGGAGGCGGCGTTCTTCTTCGCCGCCGAGGCACTGTCCAACGTGGCCAAGCACTCCGGCGCGAGCCGGGCGACGGTCGTGGCCCGGATCGAGGACGGCGCGGTGCTGTCCCTGACGGTCGCCGACGACGGCCGCGGCGGCGCGGTGGAACTCGCCGACGGCGGCGCCACCACCGGCCAAGGCCTGCGCGGGATGCGCCAGCGGGCCGCCGGCGTCGACGGTAGCGTGGCCGTGACCAGCCCCCACGGGCGCGGCACGACGGTGACGCTGACCTGCCCGACGCGGATCATCGCGGCGCCCGCCGTCCCGGCCGCCCCGACCCCGGAGGAGGATCCGCGCCGATGACCGCCGCCACCCCCGCGCAGGCCCCGCTGCGCATCGTCCTCGCCGAGGATTCGCCCCTGCTGCGCGCGGGGGTGGAGGCCGTTCTGGCCCGCGGCGGCCATGAGGTCGTCGCGGCGGTGGGCGATGGCGCCGCGCTGGTCGACGCCGTCCGCGCCACCGTCCCGGACCTCGTGATCACCGACGTCCGCATGCCGCCGAGCCATTCCGACGAGGGCCTGCGCGCCGCTGCGCAGATCCGCGGGGAGCGCCCTTCGCTGCCGGTCATCGTCCTGTCGCAGTACGTGTCGGTGGCCTACGTCGACGATCTGATGGCCGGCGGCGGCCGCGGTCTCGGTTATCTGCTCAAGGACCGCGTCGCGCACGTCCGCCACTTCCTCGATGCCGTGGCGGATGTCGCGGCGGGCCAGACCATCATCGATCCGGAGGTGGTCCGCGCGCTCGTCGGCGGCGCGGCCGCGTCGGGCCCGATTGCCCTGCTCACGCCCCGCGAGCGCGAGGTCCTGTCGCTGATGGCGGAGGGCCGCACCAATCACGCGATCGCCGAGGCCCTCGTGGTGTCGGAGGCGGCGGTGCGCAAGCACATCGGCGGGATCTTCTCCAAACTTCCGCTTGACGACGGCGCCGACCGCCGCGTCTCCGCCGTCCTCGCCTATTTGCGCTCGGAAGGCCGGTAGCGGCGACCGGAAGCGGGGAGCCGGGAGCCGGCCGCGCCGTCGCGACTCAGCCGCCGGCCCCGCAATGAAGTGTCGGCCGAGGTAGCCGATCACTTTTCGCGCAATTCGACTCAGCCGGCGGCCCCAAAAGTGCAGGTCGCGGACGCCCGGGGTGAGGCGTTTTGCGCGATTTCCCGGATTCCACGGCCACAGCGCGTGAGTGGCCGAGCGAATCCCCGGATGCCGCGACCACGGGCGGGAATATGCACGTGCGGGAGTTAGTGCGCGGATCCTCCAGAGTCGAAATACGCTTTTACATCGCCGCAGGTCAGAAGGGTGCGCGATGGAGGCGAAAATGGGGTCTGGAGGACTCATGCACTAACGCGGCCCGACCCGCGGGGAGAAGGCACGGGTGCCACCCGTAGCCGCCCGGCCCCGTTCGGGGGGTTTCGGCGACAAAAGAGTTAGCGGCCATTCACGGAAGTCGATTCCATCGGTAGGGTTGCCGCATGACTGTGACGCGGAACACACATGGGTCGCCCGGTGAACCCGACGAACCCATCGTGACTCCCACCGCCGAGGAAAACGCCCGGCCGATGATCGGCCGACGGGACTGGCTCCGCATCGGGCTGGCCATGTTCGCCATCGGCTACGGCGCCAACCTCTTCGCCCCGATGCTGGAGGTCTACCGCGCCCTCAACGGCACCGGGCAGTCGTCGGTGACGGCCATGTTCGGCATCTACGCCGCCGGGCTGGTCCCCGCGCTGTTGATTTTCGGCCCCATCTCCGACCGCCGCGGCCGCCGCGCGGTGCTGCGCCCGGCGATGCTCGTCTCCGCCATCGGCACCGTCATCC
>NZ_DURI01000139.1 GCF_012837295.1 Corynebacterium sp.
GCCCGCTCACCAGGTTCCCGTCCCCGTCCCGCCCGGCCAGGCCCCGGCGGGGCCGGCGACGGAGCCCGCCCCCGCGCCCCAGCCTCGGCAGGAACCGGAAGTGAAGGTCAGTCCCCTCGCGGCCAAGTTCAACGGGTTGATGAACGGCGGCATCGGCGGTGGGTCGGTCATGGATCCGGGTGACCGCGTGGAGCTGAACAACACGCACTTCGACCAGTACGAGTTCGGGGCTTCCTCCGTGACGGGGGCCGAGGGGATCAAGGTCCGGCACCGGGGCAAGGGCGAAGGCGCGAAAATCGAGGTGACGTGGAAGCGTCCCTCGTGGGCGCGCGAGAGCGACATCATCGTGTACCGGGTCGTCGCGTCGAACCGGGTCGTCTCCCCGTCGCCGGAAGCGGCGGAACTCGTCCTGAGCACCGTCGGCCTGGGGTACGAGGAGCAGGTCCCCGCCGGCGCCGCCTTCCGCCATTTCCAGGTGTGGGCCAACGCCGGCGACGACGAGCGCGAGGTCATCCAGTCCCAGCCCCGGTTGATCGGAGAACAGGTGTGCGTCCTGCCGGTCCCGGGCGTGGACATCACCGTCTCCTCCGGAGTCGTCGAGGGCAAGTGGGACTTCCTCGAGGGCTACTCGGAAATCCGGGTGTTCGCCAGTCCCGCCGACTCCGCCGACCCCGTCGATTCTCCCGCCAACCAGCTGTTCGAGGGCGTGACCAAGAAGGGATTCGAGCACAAGTCGCGCGTCCGCGGCGACCGCATGCGGTTCGCGATCACCCCGGCCGTCGACTTCCGCGGAACCAAGGAAGTCTGCACCAGGCCGGACATCCACGAGATCTTCATCAAGGCGGACCTGGAGAAGGTCGAACTGGAAATGGCCGAGGGCGTCAACGTCCGGGGCGACGAACGCATCCACATCGCGTTTTTCTCGCCGGCCGCCGGTCAGGTGAAGATCTTCCTGAGCCCGCGCGCCCCATCCCCGGGCCTGTCCTATCAGGCGGTGCCGGTCGAGGCCCTCGGCCGCGATAACGCGTTGGCGGAGGGCAGGATCGTCGCCGACGAGCAGAACCCGGAAGGAGAGCAGGTCGACGTCCAACCGATGTGGCCCGCCGAGTGGGATGAAGTCCACATCACTCCGGTGACGATCGTCGATGACATGGCCATCGTGGGCGACTCGAAGGTGCTTCAGCGGGTGCGTTCCATCGAGCACGCGAAGCTCGTCGAACGCACCGATAGCCAGTTGGTCACCTTCGAGTGGCCGGCGGGCGCGTCGATGGTGAAGATCGAGACCGCCCCGACCGGTTCGACCGAGCCGGAGGACCGCACTTTCCACGAGGAGTACGACGAAGCGCTCTACCGCCGGGAAGGGGGGATCCGACTCAATCTCAACCCCTACGGCGAGAACGTGCTGCTGACCCCTCGCTCCATTTACGCGGGCAAGGAGACCAGCGCCGAACCCACGGAGCTGGTGTACCGGGGCTTGCGGCAGTACAAGTATCAGCTGTCGACGGTGCCCGAAGGCATCCTTCTCCGAATCTGGTGCGCGGGCGGCGACGACCGCAACCCGCCCCGGTTCAAGCTGGTTCATCATCCCAGTCGGTTCCCGCTGTCCCTGGAGGACGCCTCCGAACCCGGCGCCGGCGAGTGCCGTCCCTGCCAGGTGATTCCGGGGCAACCTCCGACGTTGTCGGAGCCGTCCCGGCTCATCCGCCCGCAGCGCCTTCCCGACGGGGAGAATCCGGCTGAGCAGGCGACGTGGCTCATTCGGGGCGAAGAGCTCGCCCAGATGCAGCCGGGCCAGTGGTTCCGCCTGTTCATCGTGGATTCCACCATGCCCGGCCACGTCCATGATCCGGATGGACCGCGCCGCATCGTCACCGACGACCGCAACCTCATGCCCTTCGCGGCGCCGAACATGTGGCGGTCATGATGGGGCCCGTCGATCTGCTGACGTATGCGTCGTTCGCCGTCCCCGGCGGTCGGGGCGGATGGAGCGTGGGGCAACGCTCCGCCAGATTGACCGATGAGGAGGTGCGCAAGCTCACCGAGCAAGTTCCCACCCGCATCGATGCCACGGTCCCGGTGCCGCAGTATCCCTCGGCCGACGATCTCGGACGGCTGCAGCGTCGCATGGCGTGGACCCCTGCACCGTGGCCCGGCGATGACCGCGTGTTCTGGTTCTCGTCGCCGGCCGGCGAAGACGCCACTGGCCGTGCCGGAAATGTCTTCACCCAGGCCCACGTGTTCCGGGGAGGGACGGACGATCTCCCCTCGTCGTGGCCCAGCGACCTTCTGTTTTCTCCGTCGCTGCGGATTCCGTTCGGCTCCCGCGAGGTCAACGCCACCACGGTTTCGGAGGAGGTGCCGCAGCCGGGGCCGCTCGCGGATCCCGGCCAACTGTGGCCGTGGATCTTCGCCGACGGGGAGGTCGACCGCCGAGCGGTGCTCGGCGCGATCCTCGATGGCTGTGCCTCCGGCCGCATGGTTGCGGTGGCGTGCCCGCCCGGGGATGCGGCGATGTGGGTGGCCGCCGCGTGTCTGGTGCAATCGCCGGCGTCGGCCCGCGACTTCTTTTGGTCGACGTTCGAGCGCGGGCGCTCCTTGGCCACCGCCCGAGCGCGCGGCATCACGCTCGCCTGCATTCCGGTCGATGATGCGGGGGAGGCGTCGGAGCTTTCCGGCGTAATGGTCATCCGGGCGGACGAGACCCCCACGACCGGCGTTTACGGTGGTGCATCGACGATCGTCGGCGGCGCCTCCGTGCCGGTGTCGGAATGGTCGGCATTGCTGGCGTTCCTGTTCCTGTCTTCCTCCGAGGCCATCTCGTTCAGCACTGCGGTGCGCACCGGGGCCGTGACGGCGACCGTCGGAGGAGATCCGGCATGGCAGCTGGCGGCGGCGGCTGCGGCGGACCCGGAATTGAGGTCGGCGGCCCGGGAACCCTTGGCAGGCCTGCTGGCCGAGCCGGATGCGGCCCCGGCGAACCTCGGCGAGGTTCTGTCCGGTCACACCGCCGGCGCCCTCGCCGATGAGATCGCGGGAGCCTCCGGCAACGGTCCCGCCCCGATGGCGGCGTTGGCGGTGCTCGCGTCCGCCGGGCTCTTCGACGACCCCGGGCGCGAGGAGAAGATGCTCGAGAGTTTTGAGCAACAGGGCATCGGAGCCGCGATCATCCGCGGTGGTTCCGAGATCCTCGGCATCCCGGTCGACTCGAACGGCCCCTTGTCGCGAATGCTGCGTCAGATCGTGGCCACCGATCCGGGGTTGCACCGCGCGATCGCAGACGGCATCGGAGTACCCGTCGAGGCCTCGCGATGGCTCGGGGTTCCGCAGATGGCGGCGAAGTTCCTGGAAACGATGCGGGGAACGCCTCCCGCCGAGTTCAAGGCCCCGGTGTGGGAAGGGGACCTCATCGGCGCGTGGGTGCTCGGCGCCATATCCGATCTGGAAGGCACGCCCGCGAGGCCCGGCGGAGGGGTCGGCGCCGGAGATTCCGGCGTCGCCACCGGGTGGACGACCGATGATTGGGCGGCGCCATCGAACGGTCCTGACGGAGTCGAAGACCACGCTCCCGCGGACAACCCCTGGAGCGTGCCCGGCTCGATACCCGGCGGAGCCCCCGCGGACGACGGTCCGTCCGCCGAAATGAGGGCCTTCGGCCTGAACTCCCTCGTGGAGTCCATGGGTGAAGAGGCTTCGACGCTGTCGCAACTCGTCGATAGGGAGCTGTCTCGCATGACGGGCCCGGAAAGGGCCCTGCTCGCCGAGGGACCCTGGCGCCCTCATCTGGACGCGCTCGCCGCCGAACGGAAGGCGCGGAAGGCCGCGGAAGAACGGGAAGCGCGGGAACGCGACCGTCGACGACGGGAAGAGGAGGCCAGGGCGCTGGCCGCCCGGCGGGAAGAGGAGCGGAAACGGGCCGAGGAAGCGGCCGCCGCGCAACGGCCCCGGGCCCACGAACTGGTCCCCGCCCACGTCCGATACTTCGACCCGCATTTGATCGCGGAGATCACCGGGCACGCCGGCCTCGGCCTCCGGCGGGCCACCGAGTCGACGTTCGGGTTGGGCAAGGGCGACCAGGCCTGGAGCGTGCTCGGGGAAATACTGCTCATGGCGCAGAGAAATGATCTCCCCGACATGAACGCGGTGCGGCGCGCCGTGTTCGCGTCGGCGATGGCGGAGGCGCTGTCCGAAAAGTGGTACCCCGATACGCGAGGGCTGCCCTGGTGGATGGTCGACGACATGACCGACGCCGATTGGCACGGCATCCGCGACGACGCGATCGCCCTCGTGCGGGGCAGCGAGGAATACCGCAACGGGTTCTTGACCGAACCCGGTGGCGGCGAACCCCCCAAGGAAGCCCGCCGACTCTTCGCCGACGCCCGGAAGGCGCTTGCCCGGGACCTCTCGGTGAAGCGGTCCGCGCAGGCCCGCACCCCGCGGGACATCCCTGCCCCGGGGGCCGCGGACGGTGGAACCGGGGGAGCACGCATTTTCGGCAAGCGCCACAAGCGATCCGACAATCACAAGTAGGAGAAGAACATGTCAGTGAATTCCCTCGGAGAGGGCCAATCCGTTTCCATGTCGGCCCGCGGCATGTTCCAGATCCAGGCGCATTCCCTCGGGTCATCGGAGCGCGTGCTCCTGGAACTCCGCGGAGACGCCACGGCCAACCGCGCGGACGAGTCGACCCTGAAGGTGATCGGGGCCGGCACGTCGTCGTCGATCGTGCTCAAGCCAGTGAACGAGAAGGACTTCGGCCCCGGCCGATCCGCGCAGATCATCGTCACCCGAGGTCGCCCCGGCTCCGACTCCGCGCAGAGCATCGAGTTTCCGCGGGTGACCCTCGACGGCCGTTCCGAAGTCGTGGTCGGATTGATCACGTCGGACGGCGATTCGATGACGTTGCGGGCCGAGGGCCTCGCCGCCGAAGGCCGCTTGGACGGCCCTGCAGCTACGGTGCGTGCCGCCATGCGCTCCGCCCTCGATGACGGATCCGTCCGTCCCGCCGAAGACCTGGGAATCCGGGTCCACGTGGACCGCTCGGCCTCGATGTCGGCGCCCTTGGTGCTGAGTCGGCTGGCCCCCGCCGTCGACTTCGTCGTCGGCGTCGCCAGCGTGCTCGCCCCCTCGCCGCGCGTGACCGTGGTGGTCGACGGTGAAACCCGCGCCCTCGATTCGGTCACCGGCCTCGAAGGCGAAGTCCGGCGCCTCGTCGAATCCGGCGCCGCCCGGATCGGCGGCGGAGAAACCGTGCGGGACGGATTCGACGAACTGACCTTCGTCATCTCCGATTCGGTGCCCGCGGCGATCGCCGACGCAGAATCGAATGCGGTGGCCCTCGACTTGCGGGGCGCCTCACGCATCGGTTCCGCCACGATCGTCCCGGTCGACGACCGCCTGGTGGCGGCACTAGATTCCGGGCGTTCGGATTCGATCCGCGATGCGGTCGAAGCCGTGGTCGCGGCGCTGCGCCGAATCTCCGGGACTCCGGACGACGTCGGCACCCCGGGAGACTCCGCCGCCGCCGACGCGTTCGACGGCATCGCTCCCCGGGGGGACACCCCGCGTCCGAAATTTGCCGCGCCCTCCGAAGCCCCGGCGCGGCCCGAGCCCGCCGCGGCCCCCGACCCGTTCGGCGCGGCCCCGGCCTTCGGTGACGTGCCCTCCTTCCGCGAATCCCCCGCCTTCGGCGGTTCCGCCGAGTTCGATTCCGCGCCGGAGTTCGGCCGCCCCGACGCCGCCCGTCGCGGCGATCGAGAGGCCGATCCGGGAGACGAAGGGCGTCGTGAAGCTCCCGTTTGGCCCACCAGCCCGACCGACCCCGGGCGGCGACCCGGGGACGAAATCAAGCCACCCATGTTCGGCGCGCCCGCCGACCGCTCCGACGAGGATGACCGCCGATGACCGCCCCCCACATCCTGGACACGCCCACCAGGTGCCCGTACACGTTCCGCCCGCTCAACGACCCCATGGCCACCCGCAGCGAATTCGTCGACCGGGACCTGCCGCCGGGCTGGGCCGGTTCCGGCACCCTGTGCATCGCCCTGGCCGGCGCCCGCGCCTCCGGGAAGAGCCTGTACATCGCCGTCCTGGTGAAACTGCTGGAGCAGCTGGCGGAGCATCACCGAAAGGTCGTCCGCGGCGCCGACGAATCCACCCGCGAGCGGTACGGCGAAAACTACGAAAAGCCCCTCTTCGAGGAGATGGGCCTCATGGCGCCGACGCCCCGCATGGCCACCGAGGACGCCTACCAGCGGGATCCGCTGATCTTCGACCTGGGCATGTGGGACGTCGGGGCGGGGCCGCGAAAATTCTTCCTTGTCATCCGCGACGTTGCCGGCGAAGACCTCGAGGTGCTCCCCGATGACCCGGAGACGCTGGGGTTCTTCCGCGAGGCCGACGAGATCATCTTCCTCTTCGACCCCCTGAAGGTCCCCCAGATCCGCAATTACCTGTCCGGCCTCGTCCCGGACCAGACTCTCGGCGGCGATCCGGTCGACGTCCTGCAGAACCTCCTCGATCTCCTCGGAGCGGCCCGACCGCGGTTGGCCGTCACCCTCTCCAAGTTCGACACCCTGCAGGAGCTGGAGCGCGTCCCCGACAGCGAGTGGGGGCGCATCATGGGCAATTACGGCGCGGCGTACCGCAGGGACACGGGATTGCGTTTCGACGAAACCGATTCCAGGTATCTCCACGTGGAAATCCGCAGCATGCTGCTGAAGCTCAATGCGGCGCGGCTCGTGCACACCCTCGAAGAGGCGTATTCGGCCCCCGCGGGGACCGTCTGCCGGTACTTCGCCACATCCGCGCTCGGAGCGGCACCGCAGGGCACCCACCTGCACCGCAGCGGCATCGCCCCCTTCCGCTGCCTCGATCCCGTCCTGTGGTTGCTCACCGAGCGGGGGCTGTTCCGATGAGCGGCCCGGGAGGTTTCGGCGGATCCGGGTCCGGATTCGGTCAGGGCGGTTTCGGGCAGGGAAATGGCGGCGGTTTCGGCGGTGGCCATGGATCCGGCGGTGGTTTCGGTGGTGGCCAAGGAACCGGAGCCGGTTTCGACGGCGCCCCGGGATTCGGCGCGGGGCCCGGGCAGCCGCCCCCGACGCACCGTCCGGCATTCGACGGGGGATTCGTCCCCGTCAACGACGACTACCGTTTCGGCGGCGCCGCGCCGGGCGGCATCCCGACGGGCGGCGCCCCCGGGACCCCCGGGCACAAGGCTCCGTTCGGCCGACGCATGTCGTCGATGAGCTTTTTCGGTGCGCCCATGCCGCTTCTCATCGCCTTCGCATTGCAGTTGGTCACCGCCGGCATCGTCATCTGGCGTTTGGTCGAGCGTTGGCGGCTGCCGGAACGCCCGACCACCGGGGTCGGCGCGTTCCAGGGCTACGAGGAGCAGATCGCGTCGTTGATGGGGGCCACCGGGCAGTTCCGCCCGAACGACCTGCCGGAGACGACGATCTTCTGGTCCATCGTCCTGGTGGTTCTGCTGGCGATGGCGTTCTTCACGGTGAAGGGCGAGAACTGGGCGCGCATCGTGCTCACCCTGCTGTGCGTGGCCGGGGTATTCCTGTTGGCCGTGAAGGGCTTCGCCATCGCGGGGTTGGCCAGCGTGCTCACGCTGCCCCTGCTGTGGCTGCCCGTCAACAAGGCCTGGTTCGGCCAACGCTGACGGGAAGGGTCACCGGGGCAGGGTCCCGATGAGCTGGTTGGTTTCCCGCACGTGGCCCTGGGCGCCGACCTCGGCGAAGATGTCCCGGGCTTCGACCGCATGAGCCCGCGCCGCCTCCATCGCCGATGGCGGGGCGGCCGGGATGCGGACCAGCGTCCGTGCCTTTTCCAGGAGCAAGCGCGCGTATCCGACGCGCGCGTGGTCGTCGTCGAGCGACTCCCGCGTCACCTTCTCCACCACGGCGTCGTAGCACTGGATGGCGACGTCCGGACGGCCGGCGAATGCCCACGAACGGCCGAGGTGCAGGAGCGATTCCGAATACAGGGCCATGTCGCGCAGCTCCTGGGCACGCAGGCGCAATTGCAGAAAGTCTGCGTGGGCGCCCTCGAAATCGCGCAGCTTCGCCTTGCACAGCGCCGCTCCGAGCAGACACCGGACCTCGGAGCGTTCGTCGCCCACCTCGCTCCAGTTCTCGGCGACGCGGATGAGCAGCTTCATGCGGAGAGTCGTCGCGTCGTTCACGTCGCGCAATGAGGTGGCCATCTGCTCGCCGTATCGGGCCCTGTCCCCGGCCTCCGGCAACCTGCACACCGCGTTGGCCCCGTCGAGCGCGGATTGCCGGACGTCCGCGAGATTCCCGGCGCCGATCGCCGCCCGCAGGTGCCCGACCATCGCCGCGCCCCTCTGGGATGAGGTCGCGCGGATCGGCATCGACTCGGAGTCGAGCACGAACTCGTATGCGCGGCGGGCCCGTGCCGGATCGCCCGCCATGAGAGCCTCGTCGCCCCGGGTCAACGCGGCCGTCCACGCCGCTTCGCCTCGATCGGTGATTTCCCCGTGCGCGCCGTCCCGAATGTCCGGGTCGTCGATAACGGACACGGCGCGGGCGGCGACGGCGACTTCCTCCGCGAAAGCGGCGTCGTCGGCGTCGTCGGTGTCGTCGATGTCGTTGGTGCGGTGGAAACCGATGAACAACGGTGCGGCCCTGCGTACGACCCGGTCGTCCGGCCCTGCGTCGTCGCCGGCGGCATCGAGGAGACGTCGCAGGAGATCGTGGGCGTCGGCCCCCGTCACATCGCCCGTTTCGACGCTGGACAGCAGTTCATCCCATTCGAGCCGGTTGGTCGGTTCCACCGATTCCACCGGTTCAGTCGGCTCGGCGGTGGCCGCGGCAGGGGCGGCCGTACCTTCGGGGCCTGCGTCGTCGCGGTCCCCGGCCCGAGGCTCGGTCATCGCGACCGCGTCCCCGGCGACCCCCGACAGCATCTGCGCCAACTCGCGCCGCACGTCGTCAACGGTCGCGTCCGCCGGCGCGGCTCGCCCATCGCGCCGATCCCGCAGCGCCCGGGCCTCCCCATCGTCGCCGGCCGCCTCGAATGCAAGTGCCGCCGTGGTCAGATCCTTGCGGGACTCGTGGTCGTCCCCGGTGGACTCGCGAAGGTCGGCGATCATGGCGAGCGCCCGTCCGCGCATCCGCGGGTCGTCGAAAAGCAAGGTGAGGACGGCAACGGAATACAGCGACTCGATCGCCTTCGCCGTTTCCCCGTCCGCCGCATACTCGAATGCCAGGCCCTCGTGGGCCCGGGCCAGCACCGAACAATTCCCCGGATCTTCCGGAAGCGCGGTGCCCGGGCGGATCTTCGCGATGACCTCCCGGAACTTCGCCATGGATGCCCGCGGGTCGTGCCCGGCGCCCACCGCTTGCTGGGCGGCCGTCAGCATCGCTTCGGCAGCCGGATTTCCCCTGACGGGAGACGTGGACTGCGAATTGGCGGCGCTCGGCGAATTTTCTGGGATCACGGCATTGAGCTTATCGGTCGCGGGACCCGGGCGTGTTGCGGGTGAAGGCCACTGATGGGGCCGCCCGGGCGTCTATGATGTTTTGGAAGGGCAATCGATTTGCAGGGGCCGCGCCGGCGACGGGGGCGCGCGGCCGACGAGGAGGATGCGCAGATGCCGCACAACCGGCCGCGGGACCGCGACCTGGCGAAGCAGCTCGTGCGCGAGCTGCGCCGGGATGCCGACCTGCCCGTGGTCTTCCTGGGCATGGGCGGGCAGTCCGGCGTGACCATCGGGGAGGGCATCGGGCTGCGCGCCGACGGGGTCCGCGGCGTCACCGTCGTTCCGGGGGAGGGGCTCGGCGGGCGCGTGCTGCGCGACCGGCGGCCCGCC
>NZ_DURI01000140.1 GCF_012837295.1 Corynebacterium sp.
GGCCCGCGTCGTCGTGCACGACACGGGGATGGGGGAGAAGGCGACCATCGCGGATTTCCTGCGCCGCGCGCACCTGGAGGACGGGGTGGCGTGGAAGGACATGGCGGTGCTGGTGCGTTCGGGGGCGGGGGAGTCGGCGCTGCACCGGTCGTTGGCGCGCGCCGGGGTGCCCGTGCGCATGGACCCCACCGACGTCGTCCTCGGCGAGCAGCGCATGGTCGCCGCGCTGGTCCTGGCGTTGCGGGCCGTCGACGAAGGGCTCGAGCCGTCGGAGTGGGAGCGGCTGCTCACCGGTCCCTTGGGCAACGCCGACCCCGTGACGTTGACGCGTCTGGTCCGCGGCGTGCGGCGGGCGGACTTGTCGGGCGGCCGGGCCATGGACCGCATCATCGGCCTGCTCGCCGCGGACGAGCGCACGCCGGAGCAGGAGGAGCTCATCGAGGGTCTGCCCGAGCGCGAACGTGACGTGCTGGCGGGGCCGCTGCGCATCCTCGACGCCGGCCGCGGGGCCCGGGCCGAGGGCGTGGAGGCCGTCGCGTGGGCGCTGTGGGAATCCTCCGGCCTGGCCGATCATCTGATGGCGGCGTCCCTGCGGGGCGGCGCGGCGGGGTCGGCGGCGGATCGGGACCTCGATGGGGTGATGACGTTCTTCGACTTCCTCGGCGACCTCGTCGAGGGCGACCCCGCCATGACCATCGCGGGCGTCGTCCGCGAGATCGCGGCGCATGAGCTGCCCACGGGTGCCCGCGATCGGCGTGGCGCGGAGCGGGAGGCCGTGGTCATCCTGTCCGCCCATGCGGCGCTCGGCCGGGAGTGGGAGGCGGTGGCCGTCGCCGGGGTGCAGGAGGACGTGTGGCCGTCGCTGGGCCGCACGGGTTCGGTCGTCGGCCAGGGCGAGCTGGTCGATCTTCTCGACGAGGGCATCGAGCCGGGCACGCCCGTCTCGCACGCCGCGGAGCGGTTGGCGGAGGAGCGTCGCCTGTTCCACGTCGCCGTGTCGCGGGCGCGGCGCCGCCTGCTGGTCACGGCCGTGGACGCCCCGGATGACGAGGGGGCGCCGAGCCGTTTCCTCGGGGAACTCGGGGAGGACGTGGAGTTGAAGACCGCGGCGCCGGAATCCTCCGAGTCGGCGGCAGCGGTTCTGCCCGCGGCCGAGACGTCGGAGGACGTCACCCGCGTGCTGTCCATGGGGTCGCTGCTGGCGGAGCTGCGCGCGGCGGTGCTGTCGGAGTCGGCGGGCCCGGTGCGGCGGGCGCAGGCGGCGCGGCAGCTTGCCCGTTTGGCCGCCGATGGCGTCCCCGGCGCGGACCCGTCGCAGTGGTGGGGCCTCGCCGATCCGAGCACGGACGAACCGGTCGCGTCCGCGCCGGTGCGGGTGAGCCCGTCGAAGGTGGGGCAGGTCCTCGAATGCCCGTTGCGGGCGCTGTTGGAGCAGCCGTCGTCGTCGGATCAGATGTCGCTGGGCACGGCGTTCCACCGGGTTGTCGAGGCCCTGGAAGATGGCGTGTCCGTCGAAGATGCGGTGCAGTCGCTCGTGCGCGCGCTGCCGGAGATCGTCGACGAGCCCGCCTGGCGGGTCGAGGCAATGCAGCGCGAGTGGACCGAGGCCGTGGAGGCCTGGGCCGCGTGGTCCGCGGGGTCGCGGTCGGTGGGCACGGAGGTCGGGGTCCAGGTTCCGCTTGGCGACGACGCCGTCATCGCCGGGCGCATCGATCGCCTGGAGGAGCATCCCGAGGGCGGGGTGACCATCGTCGACGTCAAGACCGGGGCGACCGTGCCCTCGGCGAAGGATGCCGAGGAGAATCCGCAGTTGGCCACCTACCAGTTGGCGCTGGCGGAGAGCGGCACGGAGGTCGCCGGCGCGAAGCTGGTCTACCCGCGCAAGGCGGTCGCCTCGGGCGCGTCGGTGCGGGTGCAGTCGGCGCGGACGCCGGAACAGCTGGCGCAGTGGCGGCAGACGGTGCTGGACGTGGCCGGGAAGTTGCGCGGACCGGGGGCATTGGCCACGCCGGGCCGGCAGTGCGATCACTGCGGGGTCCGCCTGGCGTGCCCCGCGAAGGAGGGCGACCGATGAGCGATCGGGCGATCATCGACCCGGTGACGCTGTCCCGCATGATCGGGCAGCCGCACCAGCCGACCCCGGCTCAGGCCGAGGTCATCGGCGCTCCTCCGGAGCCGCTGCTCGTCGTCGCCGGCGC
This sequence comes from Corynebacterium sp., assembly GCF_012837295.1. GTDB lineage: Bacteria > Actinomycetota > Actinomycetes > Mycobacteriales > Mycobacteriaceae > Corynebacterium. The sequence continues at coordinate 2,199 of NZ_DURI01000140.1, forward strand.
CGGCGCGGGAAAAACCGAGACCATGGCCGCCCGCGTCGTGTGGCTGGTGGCCAACGGATTCGTGCGGCCCGAAGAGGTGTTGGGGCTGACGTTCACGCGCAAGGCGGCCCGCGAGCTGGGTCAGCGCATTCGCGAACGACTGGCGGCCCTGGCGGCCAGCCGCGCCTTCGACAAGGTGGCCGCCCCGGAGGTGCGCGAGGCGCTTCGGGTGATCACGCCCGAGGTGTCCACGTACGACGCCTACGCGGGATCGCTCGTCCGCGAGTACGGCCTGCTGTTGCCGGCCGAGCCCGGGGCGGAGGTCCTCGACGGCGCGACGCAGTGGCAGTTGGCCTGGGAACTGGTCCGCGACCGGGGTTCGATTGCGACTGAACTGGGTGTGGGCGATCTCGTCGGCAAGCTCATGACCCTGTCCGAGGAGATCGACTCCAACCTCGCGTCGGTCGGGGAGGTGCGGGAGCAGACGGAGGCGTTCATCGCGAATGTCGCCCAGACCCCGAAGGCGCCGCGGCAGAAGAAGGACCTGCACTCGAAGCTCGAGTCTCCGCTGCGCGCCCAGCATGATCGGTTGGCGCTGCTGCCGCTGGTCGGGGAGCTGCGGCGCCGTCACGAGGACGAGGGCGCGGTGACCTTCGGCCGGCAGATGGCCATGGCCGCCCGGCTCGCCGACGGCATCGCCGAAGTCGGCGCGGCCGAGCGCAGGCGGTTCCGCGTGATCATGCTCGACGAGTACCAGGACACCTCCCATGCGCAGCGCGTCCTGCTGCGGGCTCTGTTCGCGGGCACGGCGGTGACGGCCGTCGGCGATCCGATGCAGGCGATCTACGAATGGCGGGGGGCGACGGCCGCGAATCTGACGCGGTTCGTCACCGACTTCCCGCGGCCCGACGGACGCCCGGCGGAAAAGAAGCAGCTGCTGACGTCGTGGCGCAATCCGTCGGCGGTGCTGGAGCTGGCCAACGACGTCTCCGCCCGCGCGTTCGGGGCCGGCCCGCGCACCGTCGAGGAGCTCACGCCCCGGAAGGGTGCCGGCCGGGGCGCGGTGCGCCTGGCGCTGCACGCGACCGTCGACGATGAGCTGGCGTGGGTCGCCGGGCACATGGCCGAGGAATTCCGGGCAGCGCGGGAGGAGGGCCGGCCGATCACCGCCGCGGTGCTGGTTCGGAAAAACAAGCACTCCGCCGCGATCCTCGACGCGCTGACCGCCGCCGGCGTGCCCGCGGAGATCGTCGGTCTGGCGGGCCTGCTGACGCTGCCGGAGATCCTCGATGTCATCGCCTGCCTTCGGGTACTGGCCGATCCGGCCGATGACGCCGCGATGCTGCGCATCCTCACGTGGCCGCGGGCTCCGCTGGGCGCCGCGGACATCGCCGCCCTCGGCCGCCGCGCCCGCCAGCTCGCCC
>NZ_DURI01000016.1 GCF_012837295.1 Corynebacterium sp.
ATCCGTGAAACGGATGTCGACGAATTTGACGTCTTCGTCGGAGATGAAGTCGATTATTTCGGATGGCTCCGTCAACTGCACGATTAACTTATCCTCATTTGCTTTGTGAATGATCCGCCGATGTGCGCAACCCGCCTATCGCCCGGGGTGACGGCGACTATCGGGGGTTGCACTGCTCGGGTATCCGGGAAAATGGCCGGATAATACGTGCGTGTTGTTCGCGCGCATGAGTTCACCTTATTCGCCGGAAGGAATGCGCTCCGGGGATCGGGCCAGGACGGGTTCAAACATATGTTCGTCCCGTGGTCTTTCTCCAGTGAGGCGCCGGGTCAAGAGGGGTGGCCTGCGGGGGTGATTTGTGCGGGATCCGTTGAAATGGGCGGGTCTCACGCGGTCACGCGCGCTCGACGAGCGCCTTGACGTCGGTGCCTTCGGGCAGGGTGCCGTATTCGATGCCGCGGTCGCCGGACAGGCGGCCGCGGATGTAGGCGTCGGCGACGGCGTCGGGTGCGTGCTCGATGAGCGTCTGCGTCTGCATCGTCAGGGCCATGGCCTCGATGAGGCGGCGCGCGATTGCGGGTGCGCCGGCCGGGTTCTTCGCGGCCTGGCCGACGAGATCGCGGGTGCGGGCGAGCTGGGCGTCGTAAAGCTCGTGGGAGCCCGCCGAGCGCGCCATGCGCTCGTCGAAGGCGGCGAACGCCTTGGGTTCCTTCGCCATCGCGCGCAGCACGTCCAGCGCCATGACGTTGCCGGAGCCCTCCCAAATCGCCAGCACCGGCTGCTCGCGGTAGCGGCGCGCCAGGGGGAACAGCTCGGTGTAGCCGTTTCCGCCGAGGCACTCCATCCCCTCGTACGCGTGGTGGGGGCCGCGCTTGCACACCCAGTACTTGCCGACGGCGGTGGCCAACCGGCGGTAGGACGCCTGGGCCGGATCGTCGTGATCCGCGGCGAGGCTCAGCGCCAGCCACGTGGCGGCCTCGGTCTCCAGGTGGAGGTCGGCGATGACGTTCGTCATGGCCGGCTGGTCGATGAGCGTCGCCCCGAAAGCCTTGCGGTGCCGGGCATGCCACGACGCCTCGGCGACGACCTGGCGCATGCCCGCGGCAGCGCCGAGGACGCAGTCCAGGCGGGTGCGGTTGACCATCTCGATGATGGTGCGCACCCCACGGCCGGGTTCGCCGACGAGATGCCCGATGGTGCCGTCGAGCTCAATCTCCGACGAGGAATTCGACTTGTTGCCCAGCTTGTTCTTCAGCCGCTGCACGTAGAACGGGTTGCGTTCGCCGCCCGGGAGGATGCGCGGCACGAGGAAACAGCTCAGGCCCTCCTCCAGCTGGGCGAGCACGAGGAAAGCATCGGACTGCGGCGCCGAGCAGAACCACTTGTGGCCCCGCAGCGTGTACGTGCCGTCCGCGTTCGGGGTCGCCGTGGTCGTGTTCGCGCGGACGTCCGAGCCACCCTGCTTCTCCGTCATGGCCATGCCGAAGATGACGCCCTGCTTCGTGGCGGGGTCGCGCAGCTCGGGGTCGTAGTCGGTGGACAGGAGCTTCGGCTCCCACTCGTCGGCGATGCCGGGGGAGTAGCGCAGCGCCGGAACCACCGCGTGCGTCATGGAGATGGGGCACCCGTGGCCGGCCTCGATCTGGCTGGCGAGCATGAACCCCGCCGCCCGCTCCACGTTGGCGCCCGGGCCGGGGGACGCCCACGCCGACGTGTGCAGCCCCCACTCGACCGACTGGCCCATGATGCGGTGGTAGGAGGGATGGAACTCGACGTCGTCGACGCGGTTCCCCCAGCGGTCGTGGGAGTGGTGGACGGGCGTGATCGTGTTCGCGATTTCCGCGTCCCGCTGGTAGCCCGCCGTGCCGACGACGCGGCCGATCTCCTCGAGCATTGCGGTGTCGGCGGCGGGGGCGAACTTCGCCACCGACTCGACGAGCGCCGTGTTCGCGGTGAACTCGTTGACGTCGACGCGCGGCGCCGCCTGGTTGAGGACGGTATGGGTGGGGCTCACGCTGATACTCCTACTGCTCGGATGCAACTGCTCGGATGCAAAAAGTGACGATGTTGGCGATGAGTGTTTCCGGGTCCGCCTCGGATGGCTCGGGGGACAGGCGGCCCATGAGGGCCTCGGCGATGGCGCCGGTGATGGCGCGGGCCGAAACCTCGGGATCTTGGGCGGGCAGGGTCCCGTCGCCGATGCCCTGCTCGAGGATTTCGACGATGAGCCCGTGGTACCGGCGGCGGAACTTCAGGCGCTCGGCCTCGACGAGCGGGTTCACCGGCTCGAACAGAAGTGACTCCGCCGTCTGCGGGGCATGCAGGGCGCGCCGGGCGAAGGTCTCCACCAGGGCGGTGAGGCGCTGCCGGGCCGCGGGTTCCGCGGCGCGGACGGCCTGGTCGACCACGGCGAACTCATGGGAGGCGAGCTCCCGGAACAGCTCCGCGAGCAGCTCGTCCCGGCTGCCGAAGTAGGAGTACACCGAGCCCGTCGAAATGCCCGCCCCGTCGGCGGTCCTGCGCACGGTCGCCGCGGCGAAACCGCCCGTGGACAGGAGTCCGTGCGCGACGTCGATGATGCGCCTGCGCTTGGCGACGCCCTTGCGCCGCGTCTCTTCCGTCGGTTTGTAGACCATCCCCGGAAAACCTTTCGCTCAAGAATTGAACTGTGGTTCAATGTGACCCACGCTACATTGCGCAACCACTTGGAGGGAAGAAATCCATGAATCTCGTCGATGTCCTGGACGCGACCGTTCGTCGCCGACCGCACCACACCGCACTCAAGTGGGGCGACCGGGAAATGACGTTCCGCGAACTGCGCGACGCCGCCGACCGGGCGGCCACCGTGTTCGAGTCGAAGAACGTCCTGCCCGGTGACCGCGTGCTGGTCATGACGTACAACGACCCCGGTTTCGTGGTCGCCATGTACGGCCTGTGGCGGATGGGCGCCGTCCTCGTCCCGGTGAACCACAAGCTCACCGGGCCGGAACTCGAGCACATCGCCGGCCATTCGGGCGCCGTCCTCGGCATCGCGTCGGAGGAGCTCGTGGAGACCGCGCGGGAGGGCGCGCCGGGCTTCGAGTGGATGACCACCAGCTGGGAGGGCGGCACCTTCGACCGGGCGGTCGACGACGCCGAACCGTTCTCGGGCCCGCTCGCGGAGGACACCGAGTACGCGCAGATCCTCTACACCTCGGGCACGACCAGCGCCCCGAAGGGTTGCGTCCACACGCACCGGGGCGTCAGTTCCATCGCCCCGAACGTCACGGCCAACATCCACTTCACCGGCGACGACCGCTTCCTCATGGCCATGCCCATCTGGCACGCGTCCCCGCTGAACAACTGGCTGCTGACGATGATGTTCGTCGGCGCGACCGTCGTGCTCATGCGCGACTACGACCCGGCCGAGTTCTTCCCCCTGATGGAGCGCGAGAAGATCACCTCGGTGTTCGGTGCGCCGATCGCCTTCATCGGCCCGGTCCAGATGGCGAAGGCCAAGGGTGAGTCTCCGAAGGACTACGACCTCAGTGCCGCCGACAAGCTGATCTACGGTGCGGCACCGCTGGGCGAGGACATGGCCCGCATGCTCATCGACGCCTATGGCACGCAGAACTTCTACCAGGTTTACGGAATGACGGAGACCGGCCCGGCCGGCGCGGTCCTCAAGCCCGCGGACCAGGTCCGCAAGGCCGGTTCCATCGGCAAGGGCGGCATGCTCGGCGTTGATTTGAAGGTCATCGACGACCATGGCCATGACGTCGAGGCCGGCGGCGAGGGAGAGATTTGGATGCGCACCGACAGCGTCATGGAGGTGTACATGTCCAACCCGCGCGATACCGCCGAGGCGTTCATCGACGGCTGGTACCGCACCGGCGACATCGGCCGCGTGGACGAGGACGGGTACGTCTACGTCATCGACCGCAAGAAGGACATCATCATCACGGGCGGCGAGAACGTGTACTCCAACGAGGTGGAGGAGGCGATCCGCGGCATCGAGCGGGTGCGCGACGTCGCCGTCGTCGGCCGTTCCCATCCGGAGTGGGGTGAAACGGTCGTCGCCGTGGTGGTGACGTCCGACGGGCAGCATCTCGGCGTCGATGAGCTGCGCAGCCACCTGTC
>NZ_DURI01000141.1 GCF_012837295.1 Corynebacterium sp.
AAAGCCCAGGTTGAAGCTGAGCGGCTTCGCCGAGCAGGTCACCGGCACCGGCGGCGTGCTCGCCGTGGCCGCGCGCACCATCCTCGAGCAGCTGGGCCACGAGGTCAGCGGCGCCGTCGACTTCGACGCCGACGACGCCGACGACAAGCTGCTGGACCTGGTCACCGCCGAGCTCGGCTCCGATTGGCCGCGTCTTGTCGCCCCGTCCTTCGACGCCGACCGCGCCGTGCTCATCGACGACCGCTGGGCCACCTCCCGCGAGGACCTGGCCCGCATGTGGGCCGCCTCCTCCGAGGATGACCTGGCCGCCGCGACGCCGAAGGCGATCTCCGCCTCCGCCGCGAAGCAGGCCGAGTTCTGGGCCGGCCGCGCCACCGCCGCGGGCCGCACCACCCTGGCCGCCGCGTACTCGCAGCTGGCCAACACCGCGACGAAGCCGGGCGAGGGCGCCCGCGCCTCCGACGTCGCCGTGGTCACCGGCGGCTCGCCGGGCTCCATCGCCGCGGCCGTCATCGGCGGTCTGCTTGCCGACGGCGCCACCGTGGTCGCCACCACGTCGTCCCTCAACCCGGGCCGACTGGCGTTCTACAAGGAGCTGTACCGCACCAACGCCATCGACGGAGCGGCCCTGTGGGTCGTCCCGGCGAACCTGACCAGCTACCAGGACCTCGACGCGGTCGTCGACTGGGTCGGCAACGAGCAGATCGCCACCGTCGGCGGCGGCTCCGTGGTCACCAAGCCCGCGATGTCCCCGACGCTGCTGTTCCCGTTCGCGGCCCCGCGCGTCATGGGCTCCCTGGCCGACGCCGGCCCGGCCGCCGAGATGCAGATGCGCCTGCTGCTGTGGTCGGTCGAGCGCCTCGTCGCCGGCCTGTCGCAGATCGGCGCCGACACCGACGTCGCGCACCGCCTGCACGTCGTCCTGCCGGGCTCGCCCAACCGCGGCCGCTTCGGCGGCGACGGCGCCTACGGCGAGTCGAAGGCGGCGCTGGACGCCGTCGTCACCCGCTGGAACGCCGAGGAGGTCTGGGGCTCCCGCACCTCGCTGGTCCACGCCCACATCGGCTGGGTCCGCGGCACCGGTCTCATGGGCGGCAACGACCCGCTGGTCGACGCCGTCGAGGCCAAGGGCGTGCGCACCTACGCCACCGAGGAGATGGCCGAGCTCCTGCTGGAGCAGGCCACCCCGGAGGCCCGCGCCAAGGCGACCGAGTCCCCGATCACCGTCGACCTGACCGGTGGCCTGGGCGACGTCGACCTGAACATGTCGAAGCTCGCGGAAGAGGCCATGGCCGCTTCCGAGAAGGACGGCGAAGGCGAGGACGGCGGCGTCGCAAAGCCGCGCTCCATCCGCGCCCTGCCGGGCCTGCGCAAGCCGCTCGACCGCACCGCCCCGGACTTCTCCGGCGTCAAGGTCGACCCGGAGGACATGATCGTCATCGTCGGCGCCGGCGAGCTCGGCCCCTACGGTTCGTCGCGCACCCGCTTCGAGGCGGAGCTCGGCGAGATCTCGGGCGCCGGCATCGTCGAGCTGGCCTGGACCATGGGTCTGATCAGCCACGACGGCGGCTGGCTCGACGCCGATGGCCAGCCCATCGACGAAGAGGACATCGTCGAGCGCTACCGCGACGAGGTCACCGCCCGCGTCGGCGTCCGCCGCTACGGCGATGACGGCGACCTGGTGGACAACACCATGACCGAGCTGACCACCGTCTACCTCGAGCGCGACCTGTCCTTCCCGGTCCGCGACAAGGCCGCCGCGGTCACGTTCGTCGAGTCCGACCCGGAGAACACCACCGCCCGCCCGGACGAGGAGTCCGGCGAGTGGATCGTCACCCGACTGGCCGGCACCGCCGTCCAGGTGCCGCGCCGCATGGCCATGTCCCGCTACGTCGGCGGCCAGATCCCGGAGGGCTTCGACCCCGCCGTGTACGGCATCCCGGCGGAGATGTGCGAGAACCTCGACCGCGTCTCCCTGTGGAACATCGTCTGCACCGTCGACGCGTTCCTGTCCTCCGGCTTCACGCCGGCGGAGCTGCTGGGCGCCGTCCACCCGGGCCTCGTGTCCTCCACCCAGGGCACCGGCATCGGCGCGATGGAGTCCCTGCGCAGCCTGTTCATCGACGGCATCCTGGGCCTGCCGCGCGCCAGCGACGTCCTGCAGGAGGCCCTGCCGAACGTCATCGCCGCGCACGTCATGCAGTCCTACGTCGGCGGCTACGGCCAGATGGTCCACCCGGTCGCGGCCTGCGCCACCGCCGCGGTGTCCGTCGAGGAGGGCCTGGACAAGATCCAGCTGGGCAAGGCCGACTTCGTGGTCGCCGGCGGCTTCGACGACCTGTCCACCGAGGGCATCACCGGCTTCGGCGACATGAACGCCACCGCCGACTCCGCCACGATGGACGCCAAGGGCATCGACCGACGCTTCTTCTCGCGCCCGAACGACCGTCGCCGCGGCGGCTTCGTCGAGTCCCAGGGCGGCGGCACCGTGCTGCTGGCCCGCGGCTCGGTCGCCCGCGACCTCGGCCTGCCGGTGCTCGGCGTGGTCGCCTTCGCGGAGTCCTTCGCGGACGGCGCGCACACCTCCATCCCGGCCCCGGGCCTGGGTGCGCTGGGTGCGGCGCGCGGCGGCACCAGCTCGCGCCTGGCGCGCGCGCTGGCCAAGCACGGCGTCGCGGCGGATGAGGTGTCCATCCTGTCCAAGCACGACACCTCCACCAACGCCAACGACCCGAACGAGTCGGAGCTGCACGAGCGCGTCGCCGATGCGCTGGGCCGCGACGAGTCGAACCCGCTGTTCGTGGTGTCGCAGAAGTCGCTGACCGGCCACGCGAAGGGCGGCGCGGCGGCGTTCCAGATGATCGGCCTGACCCAGGTGCTGCGCTCCGGCGTGCTGCCGGCGAACCGCTCGCTGGACTGCGTCGATCCGGAGCTGGCCAAGCACGGCCGTCTGGTGTGGCCGACGAAGCCGATCGAGATGGGCGGCGCGCTGCCCATGAAGGCGGGCTTCGTCACCTCCCTGGGCTTCGGCCACGTGTCCGCGCTGGTCGCGATCGTGCACCCGGAGGCGTTCCACGCTTCCGTGGCCGCCGAGAACGGCGAGGACGCCGCCGCCACCTGGCGCGCCGCCGCCGATGAGCGCGAGGCCGCCGGCCTGCGCCGCATCGACGAGGCGATCTACGGCGGCGAGGGCCTCTACGAGCGCCCCGAGGGCCGTCGCCTGGGCGATGGCGGCGAGTACCGCGACACGGCGAAGCTCGAGAAGGCCGTCATCCTGAACCCGGACGCCCGTCTGGTCGATGGAGTGCTCGACGACGAGCCGGCCAAGTAGCACCTCGCCCGGACCGCGCGAGCGCCGTCCGAGTGAAGCCGCGTGAGCCGCGGCGGTGATCCCGATGGGGTCGCCGCCGCGGCTTTCGCGTTGGCGGGGGCGGGGAGCGCCGCCGGGTATCGTGGGCGCATGGATTCAGGGGCGGCGCGAGGCGCGATTCTGGGCACCGGCATCGACTTGGTGCACGTGCCGTCGTTCACGACAGACCTCGCGCGCCCGGGTTCGACGTTCGCGTCGTCGGTGTTCACGGTGGGGGAGCGCGCGGCCGCCAATCGCCGGGGCCTGACCGGCGACGCACTGGCCCGCCATCTCGCCGGCCGTTGGGCGGTGAAGGAGGCGGTGATCAAAGCCTGGTCGCAGGCCCTGTACGGCGCGCCGCCGCCGATCCCGCGCGATGAGCTGCAGTGGCGCGACATCGAGGTCGTCGCCGACGCCTGGGGCCGCGTCGCGGTGGCGCTGCACGGGCGAGTCCGCGACGCCGTTGCCGCATCACTCGGTGCGGGCGACGCCGGCGAAGGGACTGGCTTTCCGACGCCCGCCTCCCCGCCCCAGGAGCGATTCCACATCAGCATCAGCCACGACGGAGACAACGCGATCGCCATCGCCATCCTCGCGGCGCACTGAGGAACAGGGGAGGGGACGCGGAGGAGCGCCGAGCAGCCGGTGGCCCACGACACCGCCCCCGATCCGGGCGTGGGCGTTGCCGTCCGATTTCGGCGCGGTTAATTCCCGCGGCGGGGTGTTCCCTCGCCCCATCGTCGCAGGTAGACAGGAATGATCACCGTCGTCCACGAGGAGTCTGAGCCGATGCCGCAGCCGATGCCCGTACGTCCCGCCGCCATTGCCTCCGACGCCGCGCCCGGAGCAACCGCGTCCGCCACCACACCGACGCGCCGCATCGTGATCCTCCAGCCCGACGAGGGCGTCCCGACCGACCGCATCGGTCCGTGGTTGGAGGAGGCGGGCGCCGAGACGTCGGCGGTCGAATTGTGGCGCGAGCCGGTGCCGGGCGTCGTGGAGCTCCTGGCAGGTCCGGCCCCGGCGTCGCTGATCATTCTCGGCGGCCGCGACAACGCGATGAACCACACGGCCTACCCCTGGCTCGACGACGTCCACGCCCTCATCCGCGGCGCCGTCGCCGCCGACGTCCCCGTGCTGGGCATTTGCCTCGGCCATCAGATCTTGGCGGACGCCCTGGGCGGGGAGGTCGTCGTGGGGCATCCGACCGCGGGCGAGGAGGGCGCGCGGGTGGTCTCGCTTGGCGACGCCGGCCGCGCCGACTCCCTGTTCGACGGGTTGGGGGAGGCGTTCACGGTGGCGGAATCGCATCACGACGCCGTCGTCCGGGCACCCGAGGGCGCCACGGTCCTCGCGTCATCGGAGGACTGCCCGATCCAGGCGTTCCGGGTCGGCTCGGCGGTGGGAGTCCAGTTTCATCCGGAGGCGTCGCCGGAATTGATGGCCTCGTGGACCGCCGGCGATGGCGGCGACGGGGAGGCGATGCTCTCCGAAATGCGCGCGGCCGATGACCGGGTCCGCGCTGCTGGACGCTCGGTGATCGCCGCCTTCGCGAGCGCGTAGCCCGGGGCGCCTAACCCCCGGCCTTTTCGGCGACGGTCATGAGGTAGGAGATGAGCATGCGCTTGACCTCCTGGACCGTCAGCTCGTAGTGCAGCTCGCGCATGCCGGCGTCGCCGGGGCGGTCGACGGAGTAGTTGAGCAGCGAGTACGTGGTGTGGATGAGCAGGCCCGAGATGAAGCTGCGGACGTGCGCGTCGGAACGCGGGGCGAGGGGGCGCAGGACCTCGGAAATGCCGTCGAGCAGTTCCTGCTCGGTGTGCGCTGCGGTCGCCCGGGTCGCCGGCGTCGACTGGACGGCAAGCCACACGGAGCGCCGGGACGGGTCATCGCGCCACAGGTCGGCGATGTGGTCGATGAACTCCGACAGGAAGTCCGGCCACTCCAGCGCCGGCACGAGCTGGGCGAAGTGGGCGATCTCGGCGACGACGCCGGCGGTGTCCTGGCGGTCGAGCTCGCAGATCATCACGTACTTGTTGGCGAAGAACTGGTACAGCGTCCCTATGGGCACGCCCGCCCGCTTGGCGACCTCGTCGAAGGTGAAGGATTCGAATCCGACGTCGACGAGCACCTCCCGGGCCGCCGTCAGGATCCGCGCGTAGCGTTCGCGGCTGCGCTGCTGCGCCGGGCGCCGCCGGGGCCGCAGGATCTCGTGGTCGTGGTCGGGGTCGGTCGCCGGGTCGAGGCGCACCGACGCCTGTTCAGCCTTCTCGCCAGCCTCCTCGGCCGACTCCGCGCCGCGCTCAGTCACCGGTGTTCAGGTCGCGGAGCACGCGGCCGACGTGGCCCTTCGCGCGGACGTTGTACCAGGCGTTCTCCACCTTGCCGTCGGCGTCGACGAGCACCGTCGAGCGGATGACCCCCTGCACGACCTTGCCGTAGTTCTTCTTCTCGCCGAACGCGCCCCACGCGGCCAGGGTCTCCTTCGACGGGTCGGACAGGAGGGTGAAGTCCAGTCCGTGGTCGTCGCGGAACTTCGCCAGCTTCTCCGGCTTGTCGGGGGAGATGCCCACCACGTCGACGCCGGCGTCGTTGAACTGCGCGGATTCGTCGCGGAAGTCGCAGGCCTGCGTCGTGCAGCCCGGGGTGTTGGCCCGCGGGTAGAAGTACACGAGCACGCGCCGGCCGCGGTAGTCGGACAGCGACACCTCGGATCCGTCGTCCGCCGTCAGGGTGAAGTCGGGGGCGGCGTCGCCGGGTTCGAGCCGGATGTTCTGCTGTGCGCTGGTGTCGTTATCGGCCATGTGGATCATGGTAGCGGGGATTAATGGGTGTTGGGCGCCCTCAGGTGCTTTCGAGTGTTACCCTTTTCGTTCAGACGACCGTTCACCGATCCAGGGGAGTCCACGTGGCCCGCAGCATTGACGACATCCAGCGCGACATCGAGCGCAACCGCACCCAGCTCGCCAAGACGCTGGACGAGCTTTCGGTGCGCACCAACCCGAAGAACGTCGCGGACGACGCCAAGTCCCGCGCGGTCGACGGCCTGCAGGAGCCGAAGGTCCAGGCCGTGCTCGGCGCCGTCGCCGCCGTCATCGTCGGCGCGATCGCCCTGTCTGTGGTGCGCAACCGCAAGCGTTCCCAGGAGATCGAGCGCATCCGCGAAATGATCGAGGCCGCGTCCCGCTAGTCGAGGGCAGGCTTTCGCCGCCGGAGGGCGGGTCCGCATGGGCCCGTCCTTTTCGTCGTTTCGTCGCCTTCCGGCGCGTCGATGGCTTTTGCTTGACGACGGCCCGCGCGCCCGTGTTTCGCCGACTTCATCGCGGTGCAATGAAAAATCCCCGACCGGCTTTCGCCGATCGGGGATTCTCTGTTGTGCGCCATCAGGGACTTGAACCCCGAACCCGCTGATTAAGAGTCAGCTGCTCTGCCAATTGAGCTAATGGCGCTTGCGTTGTGGCGTCGGCCCGCTGTGCGCTGGCCTCCGTTGCAACGAGAAGAAATATAACCCCCTTCGCGGCGCGATACAAAATCGGCTGGTCAGTAGGGGTTTTGTCGGCCTCCATGTCGGCCCTTTCGGGTCACGCCGCTCAATCGGGCGCTTTCGGAGCTGTGGCGGAGCCGGGAATCTTTCGATGTGCATCGAACCGAGAAGGTGAAGCCCCCCGGACGTGCGGCGGTACTGTATCGATACCCAAATGACCCGCGACGTCACCTGCGATGATGCGATGTTGCCGGATTGTGACCCTTCTAAGGTTGTCCTGACGTGCGTTTTTCATGGTCAAGCGACTAAGTTGGCCGGGTATGCGTTTGCGGCGCCCGCGCCTGCGGTTTAACCGGTGTGCGCGGGCCGTCGCAAAGCAAGTGGAGTCGACGACGTTAACGAGTGTGTGGAGCGATTGAAGAACATGGGTGTTGAGCTGATCCGCGGCCGGCGTGTCCGGGCCATCGTTGCGGCCGTCGGCGTCGCCGCGCTGACCCTCACGGGATGCACCGTGGGCGATGGCGACGGTTCCGGCGAGGCCGCGCAGGTCGAGGAGGCCAAGCCGAAGCCGGTGGCCAACGTCAAGGACGGTGCCGAGGACTGGTCGGTCACCGAGCCGGTGACGGTGTCCATCGACGACGCGAAGCTCGATTCGGTCACCATGACCAACGACGAGGGCAAGGAGGTCGCCGGCGAACTGGCCGAGGACGGCAAGTCCTGGACCACCACCGAGAACCTCGGCTACGGCCGCACCTATTCGCTGGAGGCCAAGGCGGGCACGGAGAAGCTGTCCAGCTCCTTCCAGACCGTCGTGCCGAACAACCAGACCTACGGCTACCTGTCGCCCGCCGAGGGCTCGACCGTCGGCGTCGGCCAGACCATCGCGGTGCGCTTCGACGAGCCGATCGCCGACCGCCAGGCCGCGCAGGACGCCATCAAGGTCACCACGGAGCCCGCCGTCGAGGGTGCGTTCTACTGGCTGAACAACGCCGAGGTGCGCTGGCGCCCGGCCGAGTACTGGCCGGCCGGCACCACGGTCAACGTCGAGGTCGACATCTACGGCAAGGACCTGGGCAACGGCTACTACGGCCAGGAGAACAACGCCACGAACTTCACCATCGGCGACCGCGTCGTGGCCATCGCCGACGACGCCACGAAGACGATGACCATCGAGCGCAACGGCGTCGTCGAGAACTCCATGCCCATCTCCATGGGCTCGGGCCGCTGGCCCACCCCGAACGGCACGTACCTGATCGGCGACCAGCACACGAACATGGTCATGGACTCCACGACCTACGGCCTGGCGCTGGAGGACGGCGGCTACAAGACCCCGGTGAAGTACGCGACCCAGATGTCCTACTCGGGCATCTACGTCCACGGTGCGCCGTGGTCGGTGTGGGCGCAGGGCTCGCAGAACGTGTCGCACGGCTGCATCAACGTCACCGACGCCAACGCCGCGTGGTTCCAGCAGAACACGAAGCGCGGCGACATCGTGATCGTCAAGAACACGGTCGGCGGCACCCTGCCCGGCACCGATGGCCTGGGCGACTGGAACATCCCGTGGGAGACCTGGAAGGCCGGCAACGCCGACCAGACCTCCTCCTGGTAGCTCCCCGCTACCTCGCTTTACGACGCCCACGCTCAACCCCGCTCGGCCTGCACTGGCCGGGCGGGGTTTTCCGTGTTTTCGGGGCTTTCAGAGCATGCCGAGTTCGGTGGCCTTGGCCACGGCGGCGGTGCGGGAGCCGACGTCGAGTTTGGTGAAGACGTGCACCAGGTGGGATTTGACGGTGGCCTCGGTGAGGACGAGCTTTCCGGCGATGTCCTTGTTCGACAGCCCGTCGGCGACGAGCCGCAGCACCTCGGTTTCGCGGGCGGTGAGGGAGCGGCCGGGGTCGCGCAGGCGGCCCATGAGGCGGGTCGCCACGTCGCCGGACAGGACTGTTTCGCCGCGGGCGGCGGCGCGGACGCCGTCGACGAGCTGCGCTGGGTCGGCGTCCTTGAGCAGGTAGCCGACCGCACCCGCGGACACGGCGCCGAGGATGTCGGCGTCGGAGGAGTAGTTGGTCACCACCAGCACCTGCGGCGGGTTGGGCAGCGCGCGGATGCGGGCGGTGGCGTCGACCCCGCCGGCCTGGCCGTGGGCGCCGGGGCCCTCGCCGAAGCGGAGATCCATGAGCACGAGATCGAAGGGCGCACCGGAGTCCAGGGCGTCGGACACCGCCCGCACGGCGTCGTCGGGGCTGCCGGCTTCGGCGGCGACGGCGATGTCGCCGGCGGTCTCGAGGACGGCGCGCAGGCCCGCCCGCACCACGGGGTGGTCGTCGGCCAAGAGGACGGTGATCATCGGGGCTCCTTCGGGGAACGGGCGTGCGGGGCAGCGGGGGCAGGCTCGGGTGAGGGCGGGGCGTCGTCAAGCGGAACGTGCACCGACACCCCGCAGCCGGAACCCGGCGCGGACTCGATGGACACCGTGCCGCCGAGGGCCGCCATGCGGCGGCGCACGCCCGCGATGCCGACGGCCCCGGACGGAGGCGCGGCGGCCGGATCGAAGCCGACGCCGTCATCGACGACGTCGAGGGACACGGAGCCGGGCTGGTAGGTCAGCGTGACCGCGCACCGGTCGGCGCGGGCGTGGCGGACGACGTTGGCGATGCTGGCCTGGGCGATGCGGACCAGCGCCGCCTCGACGTCCGCCGGCAGCGGGCGGGGATCGCCGTCGACGCTGAAGTGGGCGGGGGAGCCGTCGGCGGTGGCCGGGGTCGCGGCGCAGATGCGGGCCAGCGCGACGGGCAAGTCGGCGCCGGTGAGCGCGCCGGGCTGGAGGGCCGCGATGATGCGGCGGGTCTCGCGGAGGTTGTCGGCGGCGACCTCGCGGGCCATGCGGATCTGCCCGATGGTGCGCTCGGCGGAGGCGGCGCGGTCGTCCGGGGTGCGCGATTCGTCGCCGTGGTCGCGAGCCGAGGCCTCCGCCGAATGGAGCAGCAGCTGGATGGAAGAGAGCCCCTGTGC
>NZ_DURI01000142.1 GCF_012837295.1 Corynebacterium sp.
ACCCGAAACCGGGGCGGTGCGGCCTACCGGCGCCGTGCCGCCGACGGCACCGGACGCGGATACCGGCGCTGGGGCGTCGATGCCGCCGATCTCGCCGATGCCTCCGGACGCGGCGATGGGGCCCGACGATTGGTCGTCGTCGAGGTCCATCCAGTCGGGGCGCGACTTTGCGCGGCGCTTGTCGTTGATCCGCGTGAACTGGATCGCGACCTCCATCAGCACGGTCAGCGACAATGCGAGCGCCACCATCGACACCGGGTCCTGGCCCGGCGTCATGAACGCCGCGAAGATGAACAGCAGCAGGATGATCAGGCGCCGCTTGTCCTTCATGGTCTCGTAATGGAGCACGCCCACGACGTTGAGCATGATGATGAACAACGGCAACTCGAAGCTGACGCCGAAGATGAGGATCAGCGAGAGGATAAAGTTGAAGTAGCGCTCACCCGTAAGGGCGGCGATCTGCGCATTATCGCCCATCTGCAGCAAGAAATCGAGACCGTAAGCGACCACGAAATACGCCATGACCGCGCCCGCCGCGAACAGCAGGGCTGCCGCGGTGACGGTGATGAGCGTGTTGCGGCGTTCCTTCCGCACCAGCCCGGGCGTGATGTAGGCCCAGATCTGGTACAGCCAAAACGGCGCGGAAATTACGAGGCCGGCGAGCGCGCCCACCTTGAGGCGGAGCATGAACATCTCGAAGGGACTAGTGGCCAGCAGGCGGCATTCCGTGGAATCGGCCCCTCCGAATCGCTGCTCGGGCGGCAGCTGGCAGTAGGGCTCCTTGAGGATCTCGCCCAGCGACATGAAGTGGGCGGGACCGAAGGTCGCGTTGCCGAAGGGTAGCTTCCACGGGCCCAGAGCGAACGAGAACTGGTACCACGCGAAGCCGATGATCGTTCCGACGAGAATGCCCGCGAGGGCCTTGAGCAACCGGGAGCGCAGTTCCTGGATGTGCTCGACGATCGACATGACGCCCTCGGGATCCCGCTTCCTTTTGCGGGCCCGGGGGCGTTTCGTGGGCGCGGTCACGGCGGACTAGCGCTGATCGTCGATGTTCGGCTGCTGCGGCTGGGCCTGGGGTGCCTGCTGCGGCGGGTACTGCTGATACTGCTGCGGCTGGGCCTGCGGCGCCTGCTGCGGCGGCTGCTGCACGTAGGGCTGCTGAGGCTGAGCCTGCGGGGCCTGCTGAATGGCCTGCTGCTCCGGAACCTGCGGCTGCTCGTCGTCGTGCTGCATCTCCTTGACTTCGGACTTGAAGATGCGCATCGAACGGCCCAGTGAACGGGCAGCATCGGGGAGCTTTCGTGCGCCGAAGAGAAGGACGAGGACAACGAGAATGAGAACGAGTTCCCAACCACCGGGGAGGCTCATCGGAAATGACCTTTCGTCGCGAATTTCTGGGGTTCCTTGGACGGAAAACTAGTTCCCGGACGCGTAAGAGCTATGGGGAACTATCTTCATTTTCGCCGCTGGAGGGCGTTGGGTCTTCACCATACGCGCGCAAACCAGCGCGTGCGCGTTCCGCCACGGCCTTGGGCAACGATACCGGGTCGACGGCCGTCACGCCCGGCCAGCGGCGGAGCAAGAACCCCACGGTGCGTTCCACGTTGGCGGCGGGCACCCATGCGGGGTACGGCCCGCCCTCGGGGAAACCGTCGTCGCCGTGGTCGTACATCCACGCGATGGGGTCGTAGTCGGCGACCCACGTGGCGTCGGCGGCGACTTCCACCTGGGCCCACGAGTCCTCGTCACCGAGGAAGCCGTGCGGATCCTCGGGCGTGAATTCCGGTGCCTCGTGACGGTGCGCGGGCCGCCCCGTGTCCACGGCACCGAGCATGCGGTCGATGCGGAAGGACTTGACGACGGCGCCCGCCTCCCCGACTCCCCCGGCATCGTCGTTTCCGGCCCTGTCCTCCGAGGAACCGTCGCGGCGGTCGACGGCCTTGAGATACGGGTCATCTTCGACCATGACCAGCGACACCGGGTCGACGCTGCGGACGCCGCGGTCCCCCGAGGCGGTCCGGTAGTCGATTTCCAGGACGTGGCCGTCGGCGATCGCACCGCGCACGGTCGCCAGAATCTCGGCGTGCGCGACGTCCGCCGCGGCGTGCGGCGTCGTGTCCGCCACGGCC